>JAZOXD010000033.1:0-26136 GCA_045659565.1 Eubacteriales bacterium
AGATATTTTTCGGGGTTGGCAGGGTCAATCACCCCAATATCAATACGGTATTCCGAATGACCAACCAAAATATCTGTCTCCAATCCGGCCGCCTTCAGTTTCTTGCAAATGGTGTTTATAATGCCTTTGCGTCCCTTAAGAAGCCGGGCAGAATCCTTCTCGTCCATGGTCTGCTTCCGTCCGGCGGCATATTCCAAAAAGTGCTTCAGGGCGGCGACCCCTTGCGCGCTGCTGCGGGAAAGATTAATCTGGTCGGGCTTCAGGGTAGAGAACACTACCATTTCCTTTCTGGAACGGGTTACGGCCACATTCAAACGGCGCCAGCCGCCACCCCTGTTCAGGGGTCCAAAGGACATATGAACCTTTCCCTCCTGATCGGGTCCGTAGCCAATAGAAAACAGAATCACATCTCGCTCATCGCCCTGAACGTTTTCCAGATTCTTGATAAAGAGGGGCTCCTTGGATTCATAAATCCATTGCTCCAGCTTGCTGTCGTTCTTACAGGCGGCATTCAACAAATCGTCAATCAGGTTCTGTTGAGGAACGTTAAAGGTTACCACCCCAATGCTATCCTTGGAAAGGATCGGGTCGGCGCTTCTGCGCTTAAGTTCTTCCACAATGGCCTCTGCTTCCGCCCGGTTGGTGCGGGTCTTGGCGCGGTCAAAAAATCCATCCACCTCTACCAAAGAAACCTTGGATTCCCGGTCATTCACCGAAGGGAAGGTGTACAGCTTGTTGTCATAAAACTGCTGATTGCTGAAGGCGATCAGGCTTTCGTGACGGCTACGGTAATGCCACAGCAAATGGGTCTGGGACATATTCAAAGCCAGGCAGTCGTCCAGAATGCTTTCCAGGTCCTCCAGTTCCAGGTTTTCTTCGTCCGATGCAGAAACTTCAAAGAAGGAGGTCGGGGGCATCTGCTTGGGGTCCCCCACGATCACAGCGCTCTTGCCCCGGGCCAAAGCGCCCACCGCTTTGCAGGTCTGCAGCTGGGAGGCTTCGTCAAAAATAACGATATCAAAGGGTTCCCGCTTGGGATCCAAAAATTGTGCAGCAGAGATGGGGCTCATTAACATACAGGGGCAAAGGCGGGGCAGCAGATTGCTGATCTCATCAAAAAGCTTGCGGATGCTCACACCCTTGCCGCCGCTGGCAATCCGTTTTTTCAAGGTTGTCAATTCGGAACGCTCGGATGCATCGGCATAAAAATCGGGCACCCGGGCTGCCAGCCGGCAATAGATTTCTTCCTGGGCCAGTTGGGTCAGTTCCTTGTCGATCCGCTTGTACTGCTGGATCTTTTCATTAAAGACGGCGCCGGAGAAGGTGTTCAGGTTTTCGCTTTGGTCAATGGCCATCATGCACAGTCCGTTGAACAGGCTTTTTTCATAGGCATCGGTCAACACGTCGTGCTCCATCCCGTCCTTATAAGCCTGCACCACATTACCCAGCCCTGCTTCCTCGACAGAAGCCACAATGTTGTTAAAGGAGATCCATTCCTTCAACTGGTCTGCGTGCTCCAGAACCGCTTTGCAACCGGCGATCTGCTCGTCCACCCAACTATCCTCGGCGGTGGTATCGGTGTTCAAAAGACCGTTACAGGCTGTCTTGCTGTCTGCCAGCGTATCATAGATCTGCAGGAACTGCTGCAGGGCCTGCTTCAGTTCGGGATCCTGGCTCAAGGCTGCACGGAGCTGCTCGTTGTTGCTCAGGGCGTTCATATTACGATCGCTGCTTTCAGCCTGCTCCGCCAATGTAACCAGCATGTCCCAATCGGTGCTTTCCCCGGTGTAAAGACCGCCCAGTTGGGCTTTGTATTGGGGCAGCAAGGCTTCCCCGGCGGTCTGCTCCTTGCTGTAATTATAAAGCAAAGTCAAAGCATTGGCCAAGCCTTCCGCACGGATGGGCTTTTTGGAAAAAAGTTGTAACCGCTTGGTGAAGGTCCCCATATTCAGGGATTTGGCCATAAACCACTGGCTGTTAATGTCGTTGTATTCATCCAACAGCTTTTTTGCATCCTGCTCCAGGAAGTTTTCGTTCCAATCCATCAGAATGGTGGCTTTGAATTTGTTGGCCCGTGCAAAATGGCCCGCCATTTCCTTAATGTCTGTCAGATAAACCGGCAAAGCTTCCGCCTGTGCCCAGGCCTTGGGGAAGGTGAGCCAAAGGCCAAGCTCTTTAGCAAGACAATGAAGGGCTTCCAGATCTTCAAAGGTGCGGGGCAAGGCAATTCCGGTCTTTTCGGTTAATTTCTTGACCGATTCATCGATCGCCTGCAGAGAATCCAACAGTGCCTGCACCTTCTCGGTCAATTGCACCCGCAGCTGCTGGGAATAGGCTGTGATCTCAATGGCGGTCAGGGGATGGCCGCAAGGATGTCCGATCTCCTTGCCGGCGGCAATCATCCGCTCCAGCAGAATTTTGTTTTCATCCATGGTGGGGCGATCCAGCCCCTCCAGATATTCCTGTCCGAAGGGAGCGATCTCCGGTGCTTCTTTGAAATCCTCTTGGCAATTAATCAGCTCGCGCAGGGTATATCCGCAGGTCAGAACCTGGTGTAATTGTTGTGCATAGGTATCCAATTCGCTTCGCAGCTTGGCAATCTGTTCCGCTCTGCGAGCAAATTCACCGGGGGATAGGTTTTTGGTAACTTCAATGGCCCGCTGTAATTGCTCCAGTACATTTTTCTTTTTAGCTTTGTTGGAATGGAGTTCCAGGCAAAAGGCCCCCAGCCCGATCTTTTCCAACCGGTCCCTTACCACCTCCAGAGCAGCCATTTTCTCGGCCACAAACAGCACAGATTTGCCCTGGGACAGACAGTTGGCGGTCATACTGGTGATGGTTTGGGATTTGCCGCTTCCCGGGGGACCGTGCAAAACAAAACTCATCCCGTTGCAGGCGGCCAGGATGGCATAAAGCTGGGAAGCATCCGCCGGCATGGGCAAAAGCACCTCATTTTCCGGAACATGCTCGCCGATTTCCATGGGCTTGGCGTCCCAACAAAGCTTGCCCTGTACCAGGCTCTTTACAATGTCGTTTTTCATTAGATCGTCCGAACGCTTGCACAGGTCGTTCCACATCACAAAGGCGGCAAAGGAAAAGATTCCGATGTAGGCCGATTCCAACACATCCCAACGGGGCTGCTCCATTACGGCGTTGCGCAGAATGGTAAAAATCCGGCGTACGTCAATTCCGTTTTCGTCCATGGGCAGGGGGTCCAAACCCTTTACCTGAAGGCCGAAGTTCTTCTTTAACATCTCCAGCATGGTCACGTTGATTTGGGGGTCCTCATCCCGCAAACAAAGAGTGTATCCCTTGTCGGCGGATTTTCGCACCAGCTCTACCGGCAGCAGAACAATGGGTGCATATCGGGGCACCGTATGGGGTGCGGATTCATACCATTTCAACAGTCCCAAGGCCAGATACAGGGTGTTTGCGCCGCTTTCTTCCAGGTTGGTTTTGGCGGTGCGGAAGATCCCTTTTACCGATTGGGTCATCATGCTTTCGGAAAAGGGGCTATGCAAACGGTTCCGCTCAAATTCCAACCGAATGGAATTGGCGTGGGGATTCAGCTCATAGGTGGAATCAAACCCGCCGTATTCCACTGCCTCCCAATCAGAAGGACAGGGCAGCAATGAAAACTCCTCTCCTCGGAACAGGGCGCATTCCAAATCCGACAGGGAAGAGGTAACCAAAGGAAGTAAATTCTTGGTACGGCGCAGGTTCACAAGATTGTTTCGTAATCCAAGGTCCAACAGCTTGGTCGCCCAATGATCCATTTTAGAAACCGGGCGGGCCTCCTCAACGGGCTGGACCGGAATATTCTCGTCGATTTGTTCCGGTGCAAAGGATCGAACGGGGTCACTCATTTGACTGTTGTCGACCTCCCAGCCGGAAGCCCCCTGAACCCGCATGGGCAGGGGAGTGATCCCGTTGGTTCTGGCCCGGTGCACGTCAATGATAAATTCAATGGGTTCTTCCAAAGAACGAGCTGCCGATAATCGGGCATCATCAAAGGTCACGTTTTTTCCGTTGGTTACCATAGTGGTTTCAATCACAGTCACCTGTGTGTTACCGGATTTCATCCGTTTGGTCAGTTCGGTCACGTCCTCAATCACCGCATCGGGGAACGAAGATTCCTCTAACCATACCCCGGTAAAAATATGCCCTCGCTTCATGATTAACAACGGGTGAAGCCCTACCGCTTCCAAGCAGGAGGCGTAGAACATGGTCAAATCCAAACAGGTTCCGAATTTTTGCTTGATCACCTGATCCCCAAGACGAATTCGTTGACCGGCAGCCTCAAAACTGGCGGGCGGTTCGGAATATACGATGTTTTGCTCTTTTATGGCATAAAACAAGGCGGCCGCCATCTTCAAAACACGGTTAGGATCATTGCTTTGGTATGCGTTCATGGAAGGGCTTCCGGTCCACTGTTTTAAAAGCTCTGCTCCCCGCATCAACACTTTGGTCAGCTCCGGATGATTGGGGCCCATAAACGCCACCAGCAATTCGGGATAGTAGCCATATCCGTGCCATTCATCAAAAGCAAGGGCGGTAATGGGCATCTTGACTTGACCCACAATGGTTTCTTCCTGAAAGGCCGTCACCGCTAAAGAACCGGAGATTTTTTCGGTCAGCCCTGCTAAAAACTTGGCATTCAAATGTACTTCGGGCCGCTTAATTTCGTAACTTGCTTTGGCGGGAATATAGGCTGCCATGGTAACAAAAGGTTCCAAAAACTCTATATCGGACTCTACTTGAACCTTCAGATTCTCCAAATCCTGTTGGCTTTCATTATGCAAAATGATGCTTTGCACAATGGGGTACTTGTTTTGTTGCAGGGCATAATTTAATACGGGAATGGCGTCGATTTCAATACGGATCTTGTTGTTTTGAATGTCTGTCATAAAAAAGAACTCCTTTTTCTTCCGGGGCAATGGGCACCGTTGGCGCCCATTGCCGGTCTGATTTATTTCTTGGGCAAAATTGCTTCCAGGCATCGGGCAATATCCATTGCAGGATCACCGGTGGTCCAATCCTCAATCATGATGTAGAAGGCCGTATCGGCTTCTTCAATCACGCCAACCAGGGCACGATTTTTGCTCTTTCCGTTATTAACTTCGGCTGTACCGGTCTTGGCGTAGGTAACGCCCACGGGCAGCCGGTTGTTACTGTGATAATACCCGGTGGAAACACCCCAATAATATTCCATGGATTTGCTGACCTTTTCGGTCATATATTCGGTGGATTCACTCTTAGCTTTGTAAATTACCTTGTCATTTTTGTTGGGGTTGGTGATGGACTTCACAATGTAAGGGGTTGCCGAAGAACCGCCGTTGGCTACGGCACCCGCAATTCTGGCCATATCCACTGCGTTGACCAGCGTGTTGCCTTGGCCAATCAAGCTCCACACGTTTTTGAAGGTAGCGGTGTTGGTGATATTGGCAGAGGAACCGCTTTTGCTCAAGCGGTCGATTTTGCTACCGGGGGTCCCTTCCTCGTTCACGGCAAAGCCAAACCGTTCCAGGGTGTTGATCGCCTTGTCCAAATTCAGATCCATAATGATGCTGGCGAAAAAGCTGTTGCAACTGTTGGCCAGCCCCTGGGAAAAGGTTTGGGGCCCATGGATCCCGTGGCACTTCACGGTGTTCCCATCCGGCAGATTAACAGAGCCGGTGCAGGTATGCTTCAGCGTCCTCAGATTCACTCCCTGGTCCAAAGCAATCAGGCTTGTAATAAACTTCATCGTTGAACCCGGAATATATACTGAATTAAAGCAGCGGTTGATGTACGAAGGGCTGGCCTGATTGGGGTCACAGCTGGGGCTGGATAATGCCACATAGACCTCGCCGGTCTTGTAGTTATAGGCAAAGCAACAACCCTTTTTGCCCCCAAAGCAGTTCAGGATTTGCTGAAGGCTTTCGTTTGAAAGCAGGGTGGTGGTCATCACCCTGGGGGTGGTTTCCAGCCCCTTATATCCGGTTAAATAATGAACCTTTCCGGGGCACAGCTCTTTCTTATATTTCATAAAAATAACGTTTTCCATCATACTACCGCCGTAGATCACGTTTCCAAAGGTGTCCACGTGCCGTACCGTGCCGTCAAATACCGTCTGACCGAACCGGTCGGTGATCCGACCGTAAATGCCCGCCATATCCATACGGGCTTCCACCGACAGGGAAGGGGTGACAGAGATCACCTTTTTCACGCCTATGGGTACCGTGGCAATCAGGGCCACCACCAGAACAAAAATAAGAATGTTTTTTCCTACAACTGCTTTCTTTCTCATTGCGAAGCATACTTCCTTTCAGATCTTTTTAAAAGTGGGTTCAAGGCTGCAAATTCCAATCCGAACAGAATTCCAAATGTAAGAAGCGCGCTGTTACCCTCTGAAACCATAGGACAGACCAGGCCCGAAAACGGCAGCACATCAATCGCACCAAAAAAGTTCAGCACCACCTGCACCACCAGCAGGATCGAAATCTGCATGGTGATGTTTTCCGAAGCGGGATACAGGGGCGCGTTGCGGTTGGGCAAAATTGCCAACACCGCATAACACAGGATTACGATCAGGAACATCCCCAGCCCAAAGATGGCCAGAATCCCCGCCAAGGCGGTATCACTGGTGACGGAAAAATCGTTGATCATATAGGTGGATTGCTCAAATCCAAGTCCGTTGACACCGCCGAACAGAATGGATTCCAGTACCTTGGTCTGTTGCTCTGCCGCCGAATTCGGTAGCATTGCAGTTCCCAAATTGGTAAATCGTATCCGCACATAATCAAAGGTCATGGATGCACCGATCACACCCACCAAGGCAACCAGCATACACACCAAGGATACCTTAAAGTCCATCAGAGAGTAGATCATAAACAGGAAAACAGCGAAGATAATGATAGCCGTTCCCAGGTCTCGCAGCAGCACCAGGGTGGCACAGCAAAGGATGCAAACAATGACGTAAGTTACAATTCGCTCCTTTTTCTTGTAGGCCAAAGCTGCCAAGAGGATCAAGAGTGGCTTGACGACCTCCCCTGGTTGGATGCTGAAGCCACCCAGCCGAATCCAAAGCCGGGCGCCGTGGGAAACAACCCCAAAAAGCACGTTTGCCGCCATTAGCAGCAGAGCCGCCAGAGCCAGTAAGTAGTAAGTCGTGTTGCCGACTGTGTTGATCCGCCGCCAGAATAAATAGGCGGTGCACCCCGCCCCCAGGGCCAGGGCTAAACCAATCACATTAGCCAACTCAAAGGTGAAGATAAATTGGTAGGTAATGCCGATCCCCGTCAAAATGGCCAGGGCGGCGGTGGGGCCGGCGAACGGAGCATTGCGAAGGTGAATATAGATCGTCATAAAAAGCACGAACAGAATGATCATCATCATTCCGATCATATAATAAGTACTTTTGTTCTTCAGCATCTCCAGCCGGCCGCCGTTCCCGTCCGTACCCTCTAAGGTGATCAGCCGTCCCGTCAGTTTTTTGGTCTCCGCCGGATCCGTGGTGCTTTCCAACTCCGTTTTCAGATCGGCGATCTGCTGCTGGCAGTCGGCAATCCGGGCTTCTGTAACCGTTCGCAGCCCCTCCATGGAAAAGAGCATCAGCCCCACCAAAAACAGGGTTGTAATGACCAGCAAAAGAAAGCCGGCGGTTTTGGTTTTGAGTTTAACATTCGTCATAACCGTTATCTCCTTCTTCGTAACGGAATAAAATGCCGCCGATGAAAAGGGTTGTCCCGGGAGTCAACATACAGGTGTTCCCCGGGAGCAGGGTATAATCCCGGCAGTTTTCAAAGGGTATCTTCAGATCAGCCCCCAGATCTGTCCCCTCCTTGCAAAGGAGACCCACCTCCCCGGAGGGCAACCGGAGCCAGAGCTTGGCTTGGTCCAGCCGTTCAATCCAAAAATGGCCGTTTACAAAATTGAATCGCACCGCCATGCGGGAAAGTTTCCGCCCCGCCCGCAGTACCTTGATATCTGCCTTGGATGTTACAGCCTTGCGTCCCAATGTACATTCCGCCCACTGCAAATAAAAGGTCTTTGCGCCGTTAAACCGGTGCTGAAAGCAAAGGGCTTTATCGCTTCGGTTGTTGGGCAAAATGGTAAGCCGGGCAAACTTAAGCTGTTTCTGAAAAAACCGGTCACGCAGATCGGCCTCCGGGTGCAGTAACATAAACGCAACCGTTACGGCAACCAACCCGATACAAACAAGAAAGAAATAATACAAAGGGATCTACCTCCTGTGTTCATTTTTTAAAAAAATCAGAAATTTTGGAAAAAAGGATATAGCCTCCGGGCAGCTCGATCAGGGTTAGCAAAAATAACTGTAACCCATAACGGATCACCGAGGGATCCATTCTGATCACCCATTCGCCTGTATCATTCAGGAATTGAGAATGAATTCCGCCAAGAAAGATCAAAACAGGAACACCCAGCAAAGCAAGCGCCAGCAAAAGGATTCCCCCCGCCCGAAGAATGGGCTTGCACCGTCCCAACATCTTCGTCTTCGTGGCCTCCATTGCTTCAACAGGCATTTCGGTCAATGCATCGTCAGGGATGGGGCTGAAGTCTGTGGGAATCTTGAAGAAGTCGGTATCGGGATCGACCGCCTTGCGGGGTAGTTCCGTTACAAAGCCGGTGGTGGGCCCGCTGACCTTCAGATCCGCCTTGGAGGTTTCATCGGTGCTCTTGGTTTCGGACGGCTTTTTAACCGGCTTTTTGGTCTTGGGCTTTCCGTCCTTGGCCTTCAGGGTCAAAAAGATTCGTTCGGGCAACTGATCCTTAACAATCAGCTGGTTGATCAACTCCAGACCCAGCGCCTTATACAGCGCAATCGGATCCACAAAATCGATCCCCAACTCGCTCAAAACAGCAGCGGTATTACAAAAGCGCTCCCAATCGTCGGAATCGCTGAAGGCTTTGCGTAAAAATGCCCAATCGTCGTCCCGCAGCCGTAAGAAGTGTTGGACCTGATCGGGAAATTGGTAGGAACAACGGTCGTAGATCATAGCAATCTTACGGGCTTGCATACTACCGCTGAAGTCCAACGCAGCCTCCTTGTTTAACAAATCATTATGGAATAATGAAAGCACCACTCCGCTGGTCTCACAGGACCGTTGCGCTGTACTGAATAGGCTAAGTCTCTTGCGGAATTTCAGCGGAAACTTGCGAACCAACCATAAGACGTCGTAAAGGAATTCGTCGTCCTTCCGATTGTTGCCGGCAAAGTATTGGATCGCAGGCCCCTGACCGGTGGCGCTGTTGGCTTCCACCATGGCGGCAAGCAGAATGCTCTTGTACTGGTTGCTTAACTGTTCTTCCTCGGCGGCTCTCACATTGATATGACCCTCTCCAAGGGAATATCCCATTTCCTCAATAAAGCGATAGGCCTGGGCCAGGGTGAGGGCCAGCTGATTGGTGTGCTCATCAAAGAACAGATCTGCTTCTTCTCCGGTCATAAGAAAGTTTACCACCGCTACGTGAACCCGCTTTTCCTCAGCTCGGTTCATATCTCTGAAATGGACGGAGAAAAGATAGCGGTCCTTCAAGGGCGCAAAGCGGATCGCCTGGGTCTGCCGCCCGGCATAAACATCAATGATGTTTTGGTTTTCATAAAGTCTGCGGATCGCTTCTTTGTATTCCTCAGGGAACCCGGGGCTTTGGCGATAAAAGTCAAAGCCTTTTGCACCGTTGCTATAAATATTATAATCCATGTTTTTATTTCCTTTCGCAGAGGGGTAATATTTCAAGCTTATTCAACATCCAAATCAGTGGTTCCACCACGTTGATGGAACTGCTGAAGTCCTGATATTCTTTGGTTTGGTCCCACTCCTTGGGCACGTTCTTGGTGGGGGCGCAGCTTTTGATCAGGAATCCGGCAGAGTCTTTGTTGTTGTTCAGAATCAACTTGGCCAGATCCCGGTGCTGTTTAGCAATGTGCGTTTCCAACCGAATTCGCTTGACCAGATCATCGCGATTGTAAGTGCCCACATCGTCGCAGGGAAAGGTGGACTTGGTGTAAAGGGGAACCTTGATATTGGCGTTTGCAAGATCGACGCAGGGAGGCTGATTAAAGGTGGTGTCCATTTTGCTTAATACGTAACACACCGCCCGGCTGCTCAGAATATCCAGGTCGGATAACTGATTGTATGTGCTGATGGCCAAGTCCGCCTCGCTGTTGGGCGCATCCATAAAGATCACGCCGTCCACGCCGGTGAACCCGTCTCCGTCACCGCTGAAGGCAGTATAGATGGGCGAATTGATAAAGGCCTCTTTGTTCTCCGGAGCAAAATATTCGCCGGCCAGGTCCACCATCAGGATCGCGGCAATTTTCTTGCCTTTTTTGGTGATATAAAGAACGGTGGTTTCGCCAAAGGCACCTTTCAGCGTACCGGGCACGTGGCAAACGGAGGGCTTCAAAGTCTCCACTTGGTAGCCGTAGGGCTTTTTGATCACCTTGTTCATCAGTGCCACGTTCTTCGCTACACTCAAGCTATGAAGCCAACAACTTTTTCCGATCGACTTAGACCCCATAAGGCCAATTACGTATGATGGTAGCTCGCCCAGATAGTTTTCCAGTCTCCGAACGGCCTTTCGCTGGGCGGGGTCCTCCTGGTCATGCTGCTCGGCACAATGGGGGCAAGCCCGGCTGAACAGATAGCGATGGGGTGCCTGCCCCTTCTCGTGCACTTCACAGAAGAAACTGCTTTTGCCACTGTTGGTAAAGGGCTTTTTGGGATTTCTCAAGGAATAATCAAAGGAATGATCGTCGCTTCCACCCCGGGGGAAGTAGGGTTTTACAATATACTCTCCCATCAGGGTTCGCTGTAACTGAACCCAACGGTCCAATGTGTTGTTGTAGTAGCAGCTTTCGCTGAAGCTGTGTCCACAGGAATGACAAAATACGGTACCCGGCATTAACATACGCTTTCTTCTCCAATCCAAGTAATAATAAAGTTGCCATGATTTGTCCCTACAAAAAAAGGTTGATTCAGGGTTAGCTTATGGCTGTTTTTTCTACGAATATATGCTTCTCCGTTGTTTAGGTAAACTTCGAAAGGCGGTTTACCGCTCAGCATTTTGAACTCGATGGTATTGTTGGGGCTCCATTCCCAAACGGTATCATACACAATATCGGATGTGTCGGGGCTCAGCATTTGCAACCGTATGCAGGTACTGTTAGCGGGAAACAGGTTAAACACTGTATCGTTTTGCAATTTCTTCAGATTGCGTCTTAAACATCGCTTTTCCAAAGGACTCAAGGTATTGCTAAATGCCCAGGAGGTATTGCTTTTCAGCCGTTTGGAGAAATTCGTCAGCGCCTTTTTGGCCGATTTATTCTTGATCATTTTGTGAAAGGGCTTTACGACAAAGACCATAATCCCCAGAGCAATGGGAATCAAGCGGATCAAGACAGGCAGCAAAGCCTTTACCAGCGGGATCGAATAAATCAAGTGCAAAAGTCTTCCGATCAGAACCTGGAAGATGGTTCCGCCTCCATGAGCGGGAGGAACAAACATGTTGTTCAACCATTTGAAGACTTCTTCCAGACCCGGAATCCCGTTAAAGGTCTGGGGAACTACCAACAAATAGATGATCAATTCAAAGGTAGAGAGGATCAATAAATATTTGATCACCTTGTTGATTTTAATCTCTCGTTCGGTATGATTGGCCATAATGGTATCCTTTCTTATATCTTATAATTCAACGGCATTGCCGTTGGCGTCGTAAATATAAACCGATGACGCTTTGGGAGGTGCCTTTTTGGTGTCGCCACCGGCTGTGGGATCGTTCCGGCCGCCGAAAGCCCTTGGCTGAGCAAATGGGATCAGCGTATACCAGTCCTCTGTGGTGCCGGATCGACTGTGTACCTGAATGTTGACGTCGGGGTTTCTTTGGGCCGGCGTACCGGCATAAACCGTGTGCCCCAACGGATCCCCCTCGTTCAGAATACAGCAATTGTTTTGGGTGGGGGGTGTATGGCTAAAGATGTGGATATCGCCGTTAAATTCCTGGCGCATAGGACTGTTGCTCAACAGGTCAAACACAGCATACAGTACCCCGGTCAATGGGCTCCATTGCTTCCGGCTACTCTCAATCACCGTGGCGGGAATAGCCCGCAGGGTTTCGGTCAGGTTGGCCACCGTCAGAATCCCTTGGGAAGAAACCTGCTCCAAACAGCAATTGCAAGCCTCCATCCGATTGGCGGGCCCGGAAGCGTAGGTAATCAAAACGGGCTCGGCACCTGTTTCCTGCCGAACTCTTTCTGCGGCCCGGATATACTCTTTGCGGTACTGATCCATAAAATCAGTATCCACTAAAAAGATATTGAATTTCTCCGGGCACAACGGCGAAGGTCTTCCGTCCAGCGTGTGCCGGATCTTGATCAACCGTTCTTCAAAATCGTCCAGGGACAACCGATGCTCGGGAAGCAAATGGGTGGACCATTCAAACAACTCCCGGATCCCGGGGCAGGCTTCCTCAATGCTCCAATCGGCCTTGAGCGGGTGAAGGGCATCTTGCAGCCAGCGACTATGATGACCGTTCTCATAAGCCTTCAACAATTCAGAAAAATATTCCCGACAACGCTCCTGGGAACTCAACTGAAGCTTGTCTGATTCAAACAGAATATGCAAGGGATTGGCGCGGCGCCCGTTGTTCCATACGCCGAACAATTCTGCCAGCATAATACCAAGGGCAAACACATCGGTCTTTTCAGAAACCTCCAGCCCGGGAAGCAAGTCCTCCGGCGCAGTATTGCCTGCGGAAAAAGCACCGGGCACCGTCCCCTCAGAACCTCCGTGGCAATCGGTCTTGATGGAGGGAAAATCGATCAGCTTCACCGTAGGCTTCTCGCCGGGTTTCAACTCCAGCATAACATTGCTGAACTTCAAATCCCGGTGGGCCTTGATCTCACCATAGTATTCGGTGAAATCAGATTCTTTCAATTCCCGGAGCGCCTCCACCACCTGCAAAATGCAATCAATCTTGTCCTCCGGGCTTCGAAATAGAGTGAAATCAAAGGTAGTGTAGCAAGGTTCAATGATCATACAGCTGCAATTCAGCTTCTCGGCCTCCTGATCAATAACACCTTTTTTGATCAGTTCCACAATCTCTCGCGCCTGCTCATCCATGGTCACAATCTGCCGCAAGTGCTTACCGGTAAAGGGGAACAGATCAAAATGTTCTCTCTGCTGGGGCAGCCCGTTGCTATGAATCGGGAACATGAACTTTTTGATGCAATAGCGGGTGTCCAGGGAACAGCCCTCGGGTGCGGCCACATTATTGCTGCTCAAAAATTCGCCGATATAGATCTTCTTTCGGGGATCCTTCCGTCTTACGGTCACCGTTTCACGGACGGTAAAGTGGTAATCGCCCCGGTAATGAAAAGTGATGGTCTCGGGCTCGTTGCGATCTCTGATATTGTTGATGATCGTCTGGCTTCTCATCTGGAATCCTCCTTATGAATATGGGTTGCAAGGATCGTAAAGTCATCCCGGCTTTTCCGCTGAACCCGACGGAACAGTCTTTCACACAGACTCTTCATGCTCTTGCGATGTCGTAAGGCCCATTTGCGGATCTGTTGTTCTTTGAATACGCTCAAGGCACCGTCGCTGCCCAACAGTAAGATAAAATTCGCAGGCATATCTATGCGTTTGGTGGGGATATCAATCAGGGTCAAAGGGGTACGCCCGCCCACACATTTAACAATTACATTCTTCTTGTTGGGAGCGTTGGGGTCTCCTTCCTGTCGGGCAACCGCTTCTTGGTTTTGGCAGGTATACAGGGGGGTAAGGGTTCGTGTGTCGGTATCCACCATCAGGATGGGGGAATCGCCGACGTTTGCGGTGTAGATATGCTCGCCGTAAAGGATCGCAATGCTCACGGTTGTGGCAAAGTGATCGGCTTCCAGCAACTTTTGGTCCGCTTTCAAAATCGCTTCTCGCATCACGTTGTAAAAGTACAGCATCTGTTCCTGCTCGGTTGCCAGCGTCAGGGTGTCTGCATCCTTCAATACCGTTGTCAGGTAATCCCCGATGATCCCAACCGCCATTGTGGCGGCACGGTGATCATTGGCGGAGGATACTCCATCCAGCACTCCGTAAACGGCAACCGCGTTGCCCTTGTCGGGAGTAATCTCGTAAAGCAACCGGAAAGATCGGTCGCCATTTTTGGAATGGCCGATTTTTTGTGAAATCGTATAAGAATCTTTGATTTTCAGCATAGTGATCACTCCGTTGTTCCTTCTGTTACTTCATCCACCGTGGCACCATCATCAATTTCAACGTGAAGATTGAAGTGATCCCGCAGGGGTTTCAACTTTTCCTTCAAGGGCTTCAAAAAGTCCTTCAGATCGGAAACGGCGCTGGTTTTTCGGGTGGGGTCCTTTTGCTTTATGGGGATCCCCTTGTCGGGATTCACACAAAATCCGCTTCCGTTGATGGGGCCGGGGTCTTCTTTGGGTTTAGTTGGTTCAGGATTTACAAAGTGTGGAGAGGCGTCTGTCTCTTCACCGATGATCTCTTGAATAAAATCATCAAAATCGCCAAGATCCCGAGAATTGTTCAGAAAGCTTTGGATTTTAGCGGTGTAAGCCCCTTCGCCGTTTCCTAACAAACGTTTATACAACTCGTTCAGCATATAAAGATCGGTTTTTAACGATGCTCTATTGCGGAAAAACTCTTGGGGAAAGATCTCGGTGCTTTCATCCTCAATGGGGGTGTAGCCGTCGCCGATCAAGGGGAGCAGCGGCAGGATCCGAACATCGGGGAAGGGGCGGGTTTCCTCCGGACGGTACATCAGATACACGCTTTCGGCGGTAATACTGCACAGCGGAAGATAGTTCATCTGTGCCTGCTGAAGGTCCATGCGGTAGTGGTTCAGGAACATCAACAGTTTGTAAAAAATATCATCGGCATAGCGCTTTTTGGATGTTTCATCCAGATCCTTCAGGGGGATCTCATAACCGGAGGATCCATACAGCAAAAGCGTAAACTCTTCTACCGTAGCGGTACCAAGCTGATTAAACGGTACACCGGAACTGCAAATGCTGAAGGGATGCTTTCGACTGATGATCGCCTGGGAAATTGTCGGATCATTCAGGATCGTGGCAGCTGCAAGGTAGGGGATCCCATCCAATTGAATGGGAAAGGTCTTCCAACCGAACCAGTTCCATACCTTGTTGTTGAGTCGTTCTTTCAGGTGTTCTTCGTCCTCCCGGGAAAAAACTGCGGTACCGGGGAAGGTGGGCTCCGGTTTGGGCGGGGGCGGTTGTTTGACCGTTTCCGTCGAACCTCTGTTAACAAAGGAATAAGTAGGCATAATGTGATCTCCTTTAAAGAATAAATAAGTGTGAACCTTTTTTAAAAAGCAGACTACTCCACTAACTAAGTCCATTATAGTTTATTTTTGGGGCAATCCCCGGGGGGCGGAGTATTTTGTCAAATCGCGCAAAGTGGCTTCACACCTATGCTTTTGGCACAAAAAAACGGAGATCGCTTGAAAAAGCGATCTCCGCATTAAAAAAATTTTTTATTTATATTTTTCTAAAAATGAAATAATAGCCTCTTCCACTTGAGGACGGTCGGTCAAAAAAGAGGTTCCGTGGCCGGCACCCTCCACCAGAATCAACTCTTTTTCGCCGGCGCAGGCTTCATAATTGGCCATGGTCATCTCCGGCGGCACAAACCGGTCGTCCTTTCCGTGTACAAATAATACAGGAATTTGATTGGTTTTCATAGCATCAATGGCGGAATATTCTCCAAAGGAATATCCGGCAATCAACTTGCAAAACAGGCTCAGCGGTGGAATCAGCAGAGCAGGCAGGTGCATTTTTTTCTTCATCACATGGGTGATGATCTCCTTGGGCGAAGTAAAACCGCAATCGGCAATCACGCCCTTCACATTGTCGGGCAACTCCAGCCCACAGGCCATCAATACTGTGGTGGCGCCCATGGAAATCCCGTTTAAAAAAGTGGGGATTGTTCCATAGGTTTGGTTCAGAAAGCGAACCCAGGATAAACAGTCATAACGTTCCAGCGCCCCAAAGCCAATCCAGCAACCGCCACTTTTTCCATGGGCGCGCTGATCGGCAAGGATCACCTCATAACCCAGTTCATAATAAAGGCTGGTCCCCACACTGAAGTCGTTTTCGGCAATGGAGCGGTATCCGTGCATCAGAAGGATCCGCCCTTTGGGGTTTTCGGGACAATATCGCTTGGCAAAAAGCTCCACACCGTTGGCCTCGATCACCAGGGGTTCGCCCCAATGCTTCTGATGAAATTTTTGCCCCTCAGCAATGGCCTCCTGAGCCTTTTTCAAAGGATGCCCTTCCGGAAAATTCCGGTTCCGCAAATCGTTGGGTTTTCGGCGCAGGGCGGCCAGACAAAGCAGATAAAAAAATAAAAAGATCAAAGCATCGATAATCCCGATGCCGATCCAAAAATACAACATCATAATCCATCCTCAAAAGGAAAGAGCTCCGCCTTTGCGGAGCTCTTTGAAAAAATTACATATACTTTTTAACGGACTCCGGAGCAGTTTCTGCATCAGCAGAGATCAGGAATACCAAAGTGGCGTTGTTTGCCTTGGTCAGTGCCTCCAACTTGGCCAGAGCATCGCCAACAGCTACCAGATCTTCACCCACAATCTTCAGCAAGGAATCGATATAAACGTGGGTAATGTCATAGTTTCCTGCAAACAGGCCGCTGATAAATCCCTCCAGACCCTCGTTGGTGTTTACGGGATAATTGGTGATATCAATTAAACGGGCTTTGTGGGAAATATCCAATTTCAGCTTATCACCGTATTCAACGCAGATCACGCTGCCCTTTTCCTCGGTGGCTGCTTTGTTCACCATTTCGATCAAAGCCTTGGTCTTGCCGGTGCCCTTTTTGCCCAAAATAACCTTTACCATAACGGTCTCCTTTTCTCCGACATTCGAAAATTTTTTAAAACAGACCCGAGCCAATGTCGGTTAACCCAGTCTGTTGATCTTCTTGTTGATTTCTTCTGTTTCCTGCTCGTAACCGGGCTTGCCCAGAAGTGCAAACATATTTTTCTTGTAAGCCCCTACGCCGGGCTGATTGAAGGGGTTCACACCCAACAAATAGCCGGAGATTGCACAGGCCTTTTCAAAGAAGTATACCAAATAACCGAAGTTGTAGGCGTCATAAGCATCAAACTCCAGAATGATGTTGGGAACGCCGCCGTCGGTGTGGGCCAGAACGGTGCCTAAGAAGGCGCAATCGTTCACATACTGAACGGTCTTTCCGGCCAGGAAGTTCAGGCCGTCAATGTTGCCGTCCTCTTCTTCGATGGTGATCTTGTGCTTCACCTCGTTGCATTTCAGCACCGTTTCAAACAAGTTGCGGTTGCCGTCCTGGATAAACTGACCCAGGGAATGCAGATCGGTGGAGAAGGTGGCAGAAGCGGGGAACAGACCCTTTTGGTCCTTGCCTTCGCTTTCGCCGTAAAGCTGCTTCCACCATTCGGCAAAATAAACGCCGGAGGGCTCATAGGTGATGAGCATTTCGGTGGTCTTGTTTTTCCGCAACAGCAGGGTACGATCTACTGCATAGGTGTAGCAGTCATTGTCAATGGTCAGGGTATCCAACCGAGCATCGGCTGCGCCCTTCATCATAGCATCCAGGTCGATTCCGGCTACGGCGATGGGCAACAGTCCCACTGCAGTCAGAACAGAAAACCGACCGCCCACATCATCGGGAACCACAAAGGTTTCATAACCCTTTTCGGTGGCCAAGCCCTTCAGGGTACCTTTGGCCTTGTCGGTGGTGACAAAAATGTGGTTTTTGGCCTCCTCCTCGCCGTATTTCTTTTCGATCAGATTCTTAAAGATCCGAAAAGCAATGGCAGGCTCGGTGGTGGTGCCGGATTTGGAAATGACGTTTACAGAAAAATCTCTGCCTTCAATGATCTGCATGATCTCCGCTAGGTAGGTGGAGCTGATATTGTTACCGACAAAATAAATGTCAGGAGTGCTCTTCTTCATGTTGTTGTAGAGCGGGGAAGTGATGAACTCAATGGCAGCTCGGGCGCCCAGATAGCTGCCCCCGATGCCGATCACCAGCAGAACCTCGGAGTTTTTCTGAATTTTGGCGGCAGCCGCTTTGATGCGGTCATATTCTTCCTTATCATAATTCAAAGGCAGATCCACCCAACCCAAAAAGTCATTGCCGGGGCCTTTTTTGTTGTGTAACATATTGTGAGCCACTTCAACATAGGGGCGCATATATTCGTGCTCGTGCTCGTTGATGAACTGACTCAAATATTTTCTGTTTACTTTAACAGACATAATATTCTCCTGTTCCTAAGGGGCAAAATTGGTTAAATACCCTTTATCTTTGTATCATCATAACATAAAAAAGAGTTTTGTTCAAGTCTAAATTGTGAAAAAATATCGAATCAATTTAAAAAATAAGTCCCCCAGCTTTATTCGCGGAACCGCGGTGGCAGCCATCAGATCCAGGGTGCCGATGGTCTTGCCCTCTAACTGGTACTCAATGGTTCCCAGCCGCTGCCCTTCCACCACCGGTGCCTCCACCGCTTCCGGTAAATGAATGGTATAAGTGATCTCTGATTCCTTCCCCTTTTCCACAGGGAAGGCAGGGGTCTCCCGACAGATAGGGGTCACCGTTTCGCTCCGCCCCTTGAGTACCCGCACGCCGTCGGGGACCGGCGGCGCCTGATTGTAAACGGCAATTTTGGAAAATCCGTAGTTTAAGAGGGCTTTGGCATCCTCAAATCGTTCATTGCTGGTGCTGCCGCCCATCACCACCGCAATCAGCAAAACATTCTCCCGGGTGGCCGTGGCCGAAAGACAATAACCGGCGTCGGCGGTATATCCTGTTTTTAATCCGGTGGCGCCGTCGTAATAGCGTACCAACCGGTTGGTGTTGGAAAGGCCAAAGCTTCCTCCCCGGATAGAATCGGTCCAGATGGTGGTAAATTCCATGATCTCCGGGTGGCGCATCAGTTCCCGGCTCATAATAGCAATATCCCGGGCGGTGGTGTAATGCTCCTCGGTATCCAAGCCGGTGCAGCTGTTAAAATGGGTGTTGATCATCCCCAACTCCGCCGCCCGCCGGTTCATCTCACCGACAAAGGCGGTTACGCTGCCGCTGATGGCCTCTGCCATGGCTACACAGCAATCATTGGCCGAAACCACAGCAATGCATTTTAACATCTCCCGTACACTCAGTTGCTCGCCTTCCTTCAGATACACCTGGCTGCCACCCATCCCTGCGGCTGCCGCTGAAACGGGAATAAGCTGGTCCGGGGTCAGCATACCACGGTCCAAGGCTTCCATAATCAATAGTAATGTCATTACCTTGGTTACCGAAGCCGGCGCCCGCTTTTCATCGGCATTGTGTTCAAGCAGAACCGTACCGGTAGTCTGCTCCATCAGCAGGGCAGAGGGAACTGTGATCTCCGGTTGAGCGTTGCTTCGGGGGCAGAATAGTGTCAAAGAAAAAAATAATATAATAAAAAATGTAGAAATCCGTTTCATTCGAATCCCTCCTCTCTTTTGTGGAAAACTTATGAATCATTTTGTACAAATAGAATAAAAAATCTGGCAAATAGATGAACCTGCTGCAGGAATGTTTATAGAAAATCAAAAAATACAACAAAGTGTTGCATTTTAACAACATAAAGTTATGCCCTTTGACGGATTTTTTTGGTATAATGATGCTGCTTATATATATTTATTGGCACAATTCAAGTAAGGAGTGAAAGTTCATTATGAAACAAACGATGAAGCATCTGGTATCATTTGTTGCTCTGATCGCAATGATGGTATCCCTTTGCTCTGCGATGGTTTTCCCCGCCGCGGCTGCAACTGACGAGTATGAAACTCTTCTGAACACCGCGTTTGTGGTAAACCCCGCTTGGAGCGGACTGAAGGAAGGAACTCCCATTTCCTTTGAATTCCGCGGCAAAACTGTCGAGGATGTTTACGATGCAGATTTCTATTTTGCCAGCTTTGATGCGGCTTGGGCCCGTGCTCAATCCCTGAAGCTGAGCAATCCCACCATTCTGCTTACTGCCGGCACTTATTCCGCCGACATTAAGCTGACCGGCGGTTTGACCCTGCTGGGCCCCAATGCCGGTGTGGATCCCAATACCAAATCTGCCGACAAAAAAACTGCCTGGACCAAAGCTGCCCGTAATGCGGAAGCTGTTTTGACCGGTAGCATTTCCGTGGTTCAGAAGGCTGTTACCGCCAACGTAACCATCGACGGCGTTACCTTTGGCGCCGGCAGTGCTTATCTGGACTATCTGCGGACCACCGGTTCTTCCGAACTGACTGTGAAGAACACCGTGTTCGCAACGGAAGGAAACACTAAGTCCTATAACTATGTATTCTTTATGCGCTCCGCCGGCCATAGCCGCACCGTTCGTATGGAGAATATCTATGTTTCCGGTTACGGTGACAATCTGACCACCTCCACTCCCGCCTATTCCTTTATGGCTCCCTATTTCAGCGAGCTGTATGTGGAGAATTTGGCTTATGTGGATTGCCCCATCGGCTTCCTGGCTAAAACCTGGTTTGCCAACGGCGTTGCTCCTGTAATCGAGATCAGCAATTCCTGCTTCTACAATGCAGATCCCGAAACTCCCCAGGGCTATGTTCTCTCCATTGATAATGCTGCCGAATCCCACGACTTTATCAGCTCCAAGGCTGACGTGGCCATTGCCAATGCGGATGCTCGCCCCAACAGCTTGCTGCAGGTCAGCGATACCGTTTTCTATAACGCATCTGCTCCTGCCGGCTTGATCCACTACGAGTTCATCAACAAGAACTCCGTTATTGATCTGCAGAAAAACTACATCTATTCCGATACCCTCACCACTGTTGTGACTCCGGAATATTTGATTGACTCTGCTGCCAACGATCAGACCAGCTGCTTTATCTTCCGTAAGAACGTGATGCTGAACTCTTATAAGATTCCCACGGTTAAGGGTGCCAGCAACGATACTTACATCAATATGTCCAACAACTTTTTCGGCGATACAAACGGTAAGTGTGTTTATAATCCTGTATATCAGGATCCCGCCAACGGCCGTCTGATTCGTACGGAGTTCTATGTAACCCCCGATATGACCCAGACCAATCTGGATTGCCAGCTGTCCGTTGGCAACTGGCCTCTGGCTTGGGTAGATAACGAAAATTATACCGTAGAGATCCTTGCGTATGAATCCAAGGATACTTCCTTCGCTCCCATCTTCAATTTTGGTGACAAATATGACGCCAAGTTGTATAAGAGCGCCAAGGTGAACGAATACGGAATGGTTTCCGGTCTGACTACCGAACTCGAAAAGATCAATCTTTCCGATCTGAAGGTTGCTGCTGACAATACCGCTAAGGTGTTCTTGAACGCTCAGCCCAAAGATGCTGCTAATACTTACGCTCCTTCCTATACTATTAATATTGAAGTAATCGGTGATATCACCACCTGCAAGACCTTTGCCGAAGCCTATCCCGGTTACTATATGTATCATCCTCTGGCCAATGGTCAGGAAGTAGGCGCTATGATGCCCTTCCGTTGGGAAGGCGGCATCTATAGCTTCGTCATCGGTGAAAACATCTTCGGTAGCGTTGCAGAGATTATTGAACATGCAAACGCCAAGGGCAACACCTGCCCCACCATCGTGGTTCCCGCCGGTGTATACACCGATGAAATACTGATCACCGGTTCTTGTACCATTCTGGGTGCCAAGCACGGTATCAACCCCAACGTAAAGCCCTACGAAGTTCTTACTCAGGATATCGTTGACAATTCCATGTGGACCTTGAACCCCACCCGCAGTAACCGTTCCGAAGAAACTCTCTTCAACGCTTGCTTGCGTGTAGCGCCCGAAGCTGACGACTATGTCATCACCGTGGACGGCATTATGATGGGTATCGATTCCTCCTATGTAGACGATATCAGCCGTAACGCCAGCAATGTAACCATTCTGAAGAACATTTTGGCCGATAACGCCGGCGGCGGTTTAAATCGTGGCGGTAGTGTTAACTCCAATATCTTCAACTTTTCTAAGGAATACGGTGTGGGTACCGAATATACCACTGTGTATATGTACGATATCCGTGTCGTAAATGTTTCCCATCCTCTGATCGGGCCCCTGATTGAAAAATTGGTTGTTGACGGTCTGTATATCGACAATAACAGAAGAGTTGTTTGGAACAGCTATCGTTCCCGCGATGTAGAAGCTCCTCTTTTCTCCTGGACCAACTGTTATTTCGGACCTGTAGGATCCGGTACCTCCGGTTGCTATTTTGTAACTTCCCATCATAGCAATACCGGCTTGGCCAATATGAAGAATATCGTTTATTTCTGGGATAGTAACGTATTCTACAATGCATTCCCCACCGGTAACTATATCAACTGCTACTTTACCGGTTCCAATATGACGGTTTATGTAACCAACAACACCGTTGTATCCGATCACGCCGATAGCTTCTTTGGTAGTACCGCCTCCCTGCGTACTCAAGGTGACTGTAAGACTGCAGATACCTCCAATATGATCGTGATGAAGGGTAATCACATGATCAACTACGCATGTCTGACCAGAACATACGGTACTGCTCCCGGCACCATGTGGGATTTCTCCGGTAACTATTATGCCGATAACACCGGTGCTAGCGTTGGCTTTACTCCTACCGAAGCATATAAGATCATCCATAACGCTAGCGGCTATACCCTGGAAGAAGCTACCCGTTGTAAGATCGACTACACCTTCCTGGATTGGAACATGAGCCAGCGTTCCGATGACGAAACCGTGATGAAAGCTGAATATATCATCACCAAGGATCCCGCCAAGTTCTCCAACCATGTTTATACCGATACCGTAGCCGGTGATCTGGAAGAATATCCTCGTCCCTATGAATTGGGCGAATACGCCAAGGAAACCATCTACCTGGATGCCAATAAGAATATCACTGCTCAGTCTCTGGATATCGTTGCCGCTATGAAGGTTTCCGGTAAGTCCGATGTAGTGAAGTTCTATATCGATATTACTTCCTTGGATGGCAAGTCCACCGAAAGCTTTATCATCAGCCTGAACCGTACTCCTAATAATAAGGCTGAAGTTGTTAGCTACGATAACGCTGTTGTCGGCAACAGCAAGATTGATGTTGCTTCCGCTTTGCGGCTGTGCTATTATCCTGTATTTGCCGCCGGAACCACCAACGTGCTTTCTCTGAACGCAAAGGCTGAATATTATGCCGATGCCGAACTGACCCAGAAGATCGAAGATGTGGAAAATGAGCCCGTATTCCTCGGCGAGCCCAAGAAGGCTTATTTGAAGGTTACTTCCGAAGACGGTTCTTTGATCAAGGTTTACGAGATCAATATGAGCTATGTGAAGAACAATAACGAAGTTGCTCTGACTGGTGTTTCCACCATCGAGGGTATGGATAAGGTTGCTGCCAATGCTTTTGAAGCTACCGTATCCGATTACGAAAAGAGCGCTACTATTAAGGTGAATGCTGTTCGCGGCGCTTCTCTGAAGCTTACTGATGCTTCCGGCAAGATCGTTCAGCCGGTAGACGGCAGATATGGTCTGGACCTGAGCAAGGCCGGTACCAATGTCTTCACCCTGACCGCTACCTCCGGTAACGGTGCAAATACCGTAACCTACACTCTGACCTTCAAGCGTGGCAAGAGCAGTGATGCTTCCATCATTTCTGTGGAAGGCGCCAGAAAGTCCAATGCCGCATACATTCTGTCCTTTGGTCTGAAGGCTGCCGGTACGATTGCTGCTCAGGTTGCTCCCGGTGCTACCTATGATGTATACTATGATTTTGCTTGCACCAAGAAGTGCGAAAACGGCCTCTTTGTTGTAGAAAATAATGAAACCGCAAACGCATACATCAAAGTAACCTCCGAAGATGGTACCGTTACAAACCGTGCGAAGGTGGTTGTTATGACCCAGGCCGGTAACGTGAACGAAACGGTTATCACCGCTACCGTCGGCGACAAGACCTATACGGCTCTGTCCACTGGTGTCAATGTCTATACCGTAAACCTTCCTGCCGGTGTTACTACTGTAACCCTGAAGGGTATGGTGAAGGTTTCTAAGGACGAAACCTATGCAAACTTCTTTGCTGATCCCACCTATAACACTATGATCCCTCTCTCCAATGATAATACCGTCAAGGTGAATTTGGAACAGAAGAAGACTGTAGTTAGTGTAATCGCTCCCGGTACCACTCGCGATGGTGTGGATAAGGACGGTAATCCCATTCAGGTAACCGTTCCCGAACGTCGTTCCGTTCTGTATATCTACTCTGACCGCAATGCTGTTACCTATACCGATGCCGCCAAGATCGCTTCTTGGGCTAAGCCCTATGTTGACTACCTGAACGAAGGTAAGTTCGGTATTATGCAGGGCGATGAAAAGGGTAACTTCAATGCAACCAAGCAGATCACCCGCTATGAGATCGCTGCAATGGCTTGCCGTGTATTCGGTCTGGATGTTTCCGGTTTCTCTAATGTTGGTCTCAGCTATGCCGATTCCGTTGCCGCTTGGGCTCAACCCTATGTAAAGGCTGTAACTGCCGCCGGTCTGATGAACGGTAGTATGGATGCCGGCACCGGCACGATCAGCTTCGAAGGTTCTAAGGGTGCTACTCGTGAGCAGGTAATGAAGATTTTGGTAACCATTTGCCTGAAGTCCGAGGGCATTAACCAAACCGGTGATGTTTACTACACTGAAAACGCCGGTGAAGTGGATATGAACTATGCCGCTCCCAATGGCGCAGCTTTTGCTGATGAGAAGAAGGTATCCGGCTGGGCTAAACCCTATGTACATCTTGCTGTTGGTAAGTATAAGATGATCAACGGCGAACTGAAGAACGGCCAGTATTACCTGAATCCCAAGAGCAATATCACCCGTGCAGAAGTGACCAAGATGGTTGCTTGCTACTTGGGCGCCGAATAATGAAATAAAATTGCACAACGCTTCCCCCGTGCGCAATTTTTTATCCTCTGATCCAAATCAAGCCGGTTCCTGCTGTTATTATTAATAGGAAGAAAAGAAACAGGGGAGAAGCCTTTTTATGGTCCGCGGCCTCCACGGTCACCTGAACCGAAGCATTATCTCCATCAGACGATGTAATAAAGATGGTGGCCTTCCCCGGGATGTGTCCCCGTAGGATTCCGCTTCGTTTTTCCACCGATGCTACCGCCGGATTAGAACTTTGAAAATAAAGCCCTTTTAAAATAGGAAACCGGGTCAGATCATCCTTGGCTCTTAAGCGAATTTTTTCTCCCTCCTTTAAAGTCAGTTCCTCAATCCCGCCGTTAATGACCAGATCCGAATTCCCCACTGCGCCTTGTGCCGGCAAGCAAAAGAGCAGGATCATAAAAAATAATAATAAAGCCTTCATACTATATCATAATCACAAACCGAAAAAATATGAAAGCCCCTTGCAATCCGTCGGATAATATGATAGAATACAAAGGTATCCGGAGGATTACTCAAGTGGTCGAAGAGGCGTGATTCGAAATCTCGTAGGGCGTTCATAGCGTCGCTAGGGTTCAAATCCCTAATCCTCCGCCAAAAAGAAAACACCCCATAAAGGGGTGTTTTTCTTTTTGAAAGGCGGGGATTAGGGATTTGAACCCCAAGGGGGCAGCCGCCTCTTGCACTCCTTCCCGGCCTATGATATAATTTCATCAAGGAGGCGATGCGTATGTCACCTATTTCCAAATGGATCGTCAAATATAAAAATATCCTGATGACCTTCCTTTTCCTCCTTCTTGTCATCAGCTATACTATGATGCTTCGGTCCTGGAATAGCCCGGTTTGGGTCATTGTTGCTGTGGATCTGTTCCTGGCCTTGCTCTGCTATTTTTGTGCCTCTACTATGACGATGATGTTTTTAAAAAAGCCTTTGCGGTTCCTTTCCAAATGCGGCGACCCAGACCCGCTTTATTTTACCACCCTTGATCTTTTATCCCTCAAATGTAGCGACGTCACCCGCCAAACTCTGCTGATTGATCATTGCGTGGCCCTGCGAGAAAGAGGCGAACTGGAGCAAACTTTGGAATTGTTGAAAAGTATCCATATCGATCAATATCCTGCCACTCTGCCCATCACCAAAGCGGTCTATTACAA
>JAZOXD010000034.1:0-4087 GCA_045659565.1 Eubacteriales bacterium
CCACCTGGGGCCCCAGCGCCATCTTCAGCGTACATGGGTCCCAGATCATTGATCGCCTTTTGGAAACCGGTTACCATATCATCATCCGCCCCCATCCCCAATCCTTCGCTTCCGAAACAGAGCTGATGGATCGGCTGATGCGGGATTATCCCGAATCGGAGCAGCTGGAATGGAACCGGGATACAGATAACTTTGACGTTCTGCGCCGCAGCGACATTCTGATTTCGGATTTTTCCGGCGTGGTGTTTGATTTTTCCCTGATCTACGATAAACCGGTGATCTATACCGACCCGAACTTTAACCTGGCCCCCTACGATGCCTGGTTTTTAAGCCACCCCTTATGGACCTTTTCTGCCCTGCCCCGGATCGGGCGTGAGCTGAATATGGAAAATATGTCCAACATTAAAGAACTGATCGATTCCTGCATTGAGGATGCCCAATATGCCCGGGGCCGCCAAGAGGTACGGGCAGAAACCTGGGCCCACCCCGGCGAGGGTGCAGTCCGTGCAGCAGATTATCTGGAAGCGAAATTGAACGAACTGACTGCAAAAGGAGGCGATGAAAAATGACCCTTTGGAATATCATCGGATCGATTCTGATTGGCCCCTTGAAGTTGTTGTTTGAATTCATTTTCTCTCTGGCTTATGAGATCATCGATCATCCGGGCTATGCCATCATCATTCTGAGCCTGGCAATGAACATTCTGGTGTTGCCCCTTTACCGGCGGGCAGATGACATCCAGATCGCCGCCCGGGATACGGAAAACAAGCTGAAGGACGTGGTGACCCACATCAAAAAGACCTTCAGTGGCGATGAGCGGATGATGATCCTGCAGACCTATTACCGGCAGAATCATTACAACCCCTTATCCGTTCTGAGCGGCTCCCTTTCCCTGATGTTGGAGATCCCCTTCTTTATGGCGGCCTACCAGTTCCTTTCCGGAGTAGAGGCCTTCAAGGGGGTTTCCTTTGGGCCCATTACCGACCTGAGCGTACCGGACGGCCTTTTGGTCATTGGCAGCGTCAGCATCAATCTGCTGCCGGTGATTATGACATTGGTGAACGTGATCTCCAGTTCCCTTTACTTAAAGGGCTTCCCCCTGAAAACCAAGATCCAACTTTACGGAATGGCCCTGTTCTTCTTGGTATTCCTTTATAATTCCCCTGCGGCGCTGGTGTTTTATTGGACCCTGAACAACACCTTTTCTCTGTTCAAGACCTTATTCTATCGCATCAAAAATTCCCGTCTGATCCTGAACATCCTGCTGGCCCTGGCCGGGGCAGGCCTGATTTGGCAGGGAACCGGGATCCAAGGTCCTTGGGATGCGGCTTTGGTAATGGGAATCGGGCTGGTTGCCCAGCTTCCCTGGATCCTTTCTCTTTTGAAAAAACGCCCCGCCCGGGATCGGAAAAAGGCGGTGCCCGCCCCCAAAACGGCGCATTTCATTTTAGGCGCCCTGTTCCTCACCGTTCTGGTGGGTCTTTTGATCCCCAGCGCCTTTGTGGCCGCTTCGCCCCAGGAATATATCGATACCGGCTATTTTTATAACCCCATTTGGTACGTGGTGCAGACCTTCTGCTATGCCGCCGGGGCCTTCATGGTCTGGTTAGGCGTTTTCTATTGGCTGGCCAACCCCGCCGGCAAGGTGGTTTTTGCCCGGCTGGTATGGATCCTGAGCGGTGTGGCCTTGGTCAACTATATGTTCTTTGGCACCCGATTGGGGGTTTTATCGCCGGATCTGCACTATGGAAGCGGCCTGAACTTCGCTTTATTGGAGCATTTGATCAATATCGGCGTGATGCTGGCCGTGATCGGGATCTTTTGGCTTTTGTTCCAAAAATGCCGGCGTGCCATTCCCATGATCCTGCTGGTGGGCACCATCGCCCTTACCGGAATGGGCGGGTTGAATGCCGTGAAGATCGCAAACTCCGCCCGGAATACCCTGGAGCAGATCAACAGCTCCCCCGAAAAGCTGCCCTCCTTCTCCTTCAGCAAAGAGGGACAGAACGTGGCGGTGATTATGCTGGACCGAGGGTTCGGCCCCTTTATCCCCTATCTGATGGAAGAAAACCCCGAACTGAAGAAACAGTTTGATGGCTTCACCTATTACGAAAACACCCTTTCCTATGGCGGGTTCACCAACTTCGGCACTCCGCCCCTTTACGGCGGCTATGATTATACGCCGGTGAAGATGAATCAGCGGGATACGGAATTGCTGGAGGATAAGCACAACGAAGCCCTCAAGGTGGTTCCCACCATCCTGGCAAAAGAAGACTATAACGTAACGGTAATCGATCCTTCCTATGCGGGTTACCAATGGCTCCCGGACATCAGCATTTATGATGATCTGGAAGGGGTGAACGCCTTTCTGGCCAGCGGCAAATTCAACGACCTGGAAACCCGGATCCAAACGGTGAACGAAAGAAAACGGAACTTCTTTTTCTTCAGCTTGATGAAAGCCCTGCCGGTTTCTTTGCAGGGTCCCATCTATAACGATGGCGCCTATCATGCCATCCCCACCGATTTTGCCGACACCAGCAAGGTTTCCCCTTCCTTTATGAATGCTTATAATGTTTTGAAAAACCTGAGCAACATCACCAATATCACGGACGACGGCAAAAACAACTATATGTTCCTTCGTTCCATGGCCACCCACGAGCCGGTGGTTTTGCAGGAGCCCACCTTTGAGCCCTCCTCCCAGGTGAATAACAGCACCTATTACCCGGCCGAAGGGAAAACCATCACGGCGGGGGATCAATCCTATCTTTTGGATACGGAAAACAAGATCGCCCATTATCACATAAATATGTCTTCCCTGATGCAATTGGGGGATTGGTTCGATTCCCTGCGGGAGGCCGGGGTTTACGACAACACCCGAATCATCGTTGTTTCGGACCACGGACGCAACCTGAAAATTTTTGACGAAGCCAGCTATACCCTGCATAATACGGAATATTACCGGCCCATGCTGCTGGTGAAGGATTTCAACGCCAAGGGCTTCACCACCTCGGAGGAATTTATGACCAATGGGGACGTGCCTTCCCTTTCTTTGGAGGGACTGGTCGAAAACCCGGTGAATCCCTATACCGGCAATCCCATCGATATGTCCGGTAAGGAAGGGGAGCAATATGTGTTGCTTTCTTATGCTTGGGAAGTGGGCAAAAACAACGGTTACCAGTTCCTGCCCTCCAATTGGGCTTCCGTTTCCAAGAATGTGAACGATAAAAACAACTGGACCTTCTATCAAGGCGCTTCTACTTTTCCCCCGGAGACCAAATAAAGCGATATAAATCCCTTGGAGAATTTTCGATGTGCGCAAAGCATTCGATCTGCTAAAGCGAGAGGGATTTATATCAACAAAAAACGACCCGAAAATTCGGGTCGTTTTTTTAGGTATTTATTCCGATTTGATGCTATCTTCAATATGAGAAACCGTTTCCTGCATCAGATAAAAATCCGCATCGTCGTGGTATTGCTGCAGGCGGGCGTAAAGGAACATCTCCACCTCGTAGCCACCCCGGCAAGTCACATCCCGGGTAATAAAATAACCCTCGCTTCCGTTGGTGTTGGTCAGGGGCAGAATTGTTTGATCCCCAAAGGCCCGGTCGATCCGCAGGCCAATCTCCGAAAACAGCTCATAGGGGAAGGAGGCAAACACCAGATTCCCCAGAGTGATTACCGTTTGATCAATCTCATAAGCCTCGGCATCGCTATCCCCTGCTTCGTAAGAGCGGATCACCGCTTGGGCGTGGGCCTTGATCATGGCCCGGCGGTTCACCGTTTCGTCATTATACCGCTCCAACAGCGCCTTGGCTTGTTCCAAGGGGATCCGCTTTTTCAAGGGAATCTTTAAAGTTCGGTGGGAAACCCCCAGCGGAACGTTTTCGTACCCATTGATCCGGTCAAAAAGTCCAACCGCATCCCGGGCGGCAACTGCGCCCAGCTCCCGTACATAGGACAGATCCCCTATGGTCTTTCCGTTGGAGATCCGGGGGCCCACATCCCCCTCCGCCCCGTTAAAAAAGGCGGTAATCGCCCCGGTTTTGTTCTCCAGCGCATCGATCATCAGCCCGGACCAATCCCGGGT
>JAZOXD010000035.1:0-1163 GCA_045659565.1 Eubacteriales bacterium
CCGCAAGATCGCTCTGCAGGGCCATTCCCTCTCCTCTGAAGTGCTCTATTACGCCCTGGAGGAAACCCCAAGCGAAGGCTTCCAATCCCAAACCCAATTGCCCGGTCGGGTGGAATACGCCACCCCCCTGCCCGTCGGCAAAGATCTGATCTGTTGCACCAACGAGGAGGGCTGGCCCAAGGAAAACGGCATCTTCCGCCTCAAGCCCAACGGCACCCTTGCCTGGCAATTCAAAGGAGAAAACGGCTTTAAAAACGAAGGTGCGCTGTTGAACGGGCGCTATTATAACCAGGATACCACCGGCCATCTTTATTGCCTGGATGCGGAAAACGGAAAACTCCTTTGGGAACGGCAGATCAAACTTTACCAAGTGGTGCGCCCCCACGGGAACGTAACCCGTATGAACGTGTTGGCCGCAGGGAACAAACTGTTGGCGGGGAACGCGGAAAAACTGCTTGCCTTCAACGAGGAAGGGGACCTTCTTTGGGAAGGGGGGATTCCCAAGGCTGCTTCGGGAACCGGGCGGCTGATCTATGACCAAGAGAGGGATCAGATCATCCTGAGCGCCAATTGGAAGGGCCTTTTTGCCCTGGATGCTCAAACGGGCAAGATCAAATGGGAAATTCGGGAAGGCCATCTTTGGTTCCGCAGTAATACGCCCCTTTTACAAAACGGGGTGCTTTATACCGGCGCCCTGACCACCGCCTTTGCCGTGGATGCCGACGGCGGCAAGATCTTAGCGGAACGGCCCATAGATGCAGATATGAACGTTTGCGGCGCACCCGCTTCGGATGGGGAAACGGTCTATTTCCCCTCTACCCGTGGCGTTTGGGCCTTGGATGCCAAAACCCTGGAAATTAAAAAACACTTCCCCGCAGGGAACAGCCTGCTTTATACGGTGCCCTATGAATACCCCGAAAACCAAACGGTGGAAGCTTCCCCCCTTCTTTGGAAGGATCAACTGATCTTTGCGGGATGCGACGGTGTTTTGCGCTTCTATCAAAAAGAAAGCGGCGACCTGTTAAAAACCATTAAAATCGGCAGCCCGGTGTTGGCAGACCTCCTTCTGCAAGATAACACCCTGACCCTTGCGGATTTCAGCGGTCGGATCTCCACTTACAAACTATAATCTTAAAAAAGTTTTAGGGATCCTTAAAAACGCA
>JAZOXD010000036.1:0-4789 GCA_045659565.1 Eubacteriales bacterium
CCCCAAGGAAAGGCCCTTGGCCCCGGGGGCCAGACCCTCCCGAAGCAGGGCCTTCATTTTCTCCAGTTCCTCGGAAGTGGGGGCGCGATCGGTATAGCCCATCACGCACTTACGCAGGGATCCGTGCCCCACGAACAACACGGTATTACCGCCATAAGCCGTATCACGGTGTTCGGCCAAGAATTCCCCCATGGTAAAATCGTTCGGCGCAGGGGCCACACTGCCGCCGCATTGACCTGCCACGGCGGTGGTAATCCCCTGCTCGGCCTTTTCGGCCAGGGTGGGGTATCGAACCAACGCACGGTCGGAATGGCTATGGGAATCAATGAACCCGGGGGTCACGGTCAGGCCGTGAACGTCCAGGGTCTCCTTGGCATCCCCGTTCACCGCACCGATCCCAACGATCTTACCGCCCTGAAGGGCAATGTTGCCCAAGAAAGACGGAGCTCCGGTGCCATCGATGATGTTGGCATTTTGAATTAAAAGATCATACATTTTTATCACCTCAAAATAATTTGATCACGGCCTGGGCTATTAACAAAACCACCACCAAAAGCAGGATTTTGTTCACCAGCCAGGGCCCCTTTTTGACGGACAAAGAGGCTCCCAGATAACTGCCCAGCACATTGGCCAGGGTTGCAGGCAGGGCGATCAGCCAAAGCACGTTCCCCGCCAACAGATGGTGGAACACCGCCATCAGGTTAGAAGCCACGATGATCACCTTTCCGTTGCCGTTGCCCACCCGCATATCATAGCGCAGGATCACCGCAAACAGCATCATGGCGATGGTACCGCCACCGGGACCGAAAAAGCCGTCGTAAAGCCCCAGCACCAACCCGATCCCCAAGCAGATCCAAAGGGTTTTGGGGGTCAGGCTCAGCTTGGTTACCTGCCCCGGGTGGACCCGCCGGGTCAACAGGGTCAGCCCCACGATAAAGATCATTGCAACTATAATTATAAGCTTAATGGCAGAATCGTCAAGTGCCAAAATGATTTTGGTGGAGATCCAGGAGCCTGCCAGGGCGGGTACTGCCGCGATCAGCGCCGTCTTCAGATCCCAAAATCCGCTTTGGGCATAGCGGAACAGGGATGCGCCGGTGCCGATACAGCTTTGCAACTTATTGCAGCCGTAGGCCGCCTGCGCCGGCAATCCCGCCAGCAGATAGGCCGGCAGGGCAATGATCCCGCCGCCCCCGGCAATGCCGTCGATCACCCCCGCCAAAAAGAGCAAGGGACAAATAAAGACCAATTTCAACCAAATATCCATAATTTTTCCTCCGTCCTATTGATTTTACCAGCAATGGGTGCTATAATCAAATACATATAAATGTATATTAAATATAACTTTTTGTTATGGAGTGATAACGTGTTCAATAAGATGGAATATGTCTATGAGGTTTATCGGGAGCAAAGCTTCACCAAAGCGGCGGAAAAGTTGTTTATTTCCCAACCTTGCCTGAGCGCCGCCATCAAAAAGATCGAAGAAGAAATCGGGATGCCCCTGTTTGAACGGCGGTATTCCGCGGTGCGGCCCACAGAGATTGGCCGGGCCTATATCGAAACGGCCGAAAAGATGATGAGTCTGGAGCGGGACTTCACCGCCAAGCTCAACGACATCAATGCCATGGAAAGCGGAAGCATTACCATTGGCGGCCCCAACTACGCTTCCTCTTACATCATCCCCCCTATCGTCAGCCGATTCTTGCAATTATACCCCAAGATCAACGTTTCTCTGGTGGAAACGGGTTCGGTGGAGTTGGTAAAAAAAATCAACGAAGAAGAAGTGGATCTGGTAATCGACAGCGACAACGAGGAAAAGGAATTTTATGAATACTTCCCCCTGTTTAACGAAAAGGTGTTGTTGGCGGTGGCCGCCGATCATCCCTGTAACCAGGGGCTGGAGGATCATCGCATCCTGCCGGAAAACATCTTCCAAACGGATTTTGATTTAGAAAGCGTGCCGCCGGTGCCCATTACCCATTTTAAAAACGAACGCTTTATCCTTTTGAAGAGCGGAAACAATATGTACCGCCACGCCATGGATATTTTCAAGAAAAGCAACTTCACCCCTAATGTAAACTTCCGGCTGGATCAGCTCATCACCTCCTATGCCTTGGCAGCCTCCGGCAACGGCGTCTGCTTTGTGACAGATACCATTTTTAAATATCATAAATTCAAGGACCATATCTATCTTTATAATATCGAAGGCAGCGGCACCCGCACCCTCTACGTAGCCCAAAAGCGCAACCGCTATACCACCAATGCTATGAAGAAGTTTATTTCCCTGGCCCAAGAAACTTTTTTAAAGGAGATCTGAAATGGAGCGAAAGGAACTGCTTAAAAACGGGATTACCTACCTTGCCATCATGGCCATCGCCGTTCTGTTGGCCTTTAATTACCAACTGTTTATCGTAAAAAACGGCTTCGCCCCTGCGGGGCTCAACGGCATTGCCACAATGGTGCAATATAAAACGGGCTTTTCCATCGGGTATATGTCCCTGCTCATCAACGTGCCCCTTTGTATCCTGGCCTATTTCCTGGTGGACCGCAAATTTGCCAAGCGATCCCTTTGTTTTTGTGTCACATATTCCTTGGTCTTTTTGTATCTGCAAAAAATCGGGCTGGCAGCCTTCCAATACGATGCCCAGGGCCACGATACGGTATTCCCGGTTATTTTAAGCGGGGTTTTAAGCGGCTTTGTATACGGCATTTGCTTCCGAAATAACGCCTCCACCGGGGGAACGGATATCGTTTCCAAATATATCAGCAAGAAAAAACCCCATATCAATTTCTTCTGGGTCACCTTCACCCTGAACGCCATTGTGGCCATGATCTCTTTCTTTGTTTATGCGGAGCCGGCGGTGGATGGATCCCTTTCCTTCGATTATAAGCCCGTTTGCCTTTGCGTGCTCTATTGCTTTATCTCCAGCTATATTGGCAACCGCATCGTAAAGGGCACCAAGACCGCCTGCAAATTCACCGTCATTACCTCCCACCCGCAGGAGATCATCCAAGAGATTCAAATCAAACTGAAGCATAGTTCCACCAAGGTGGAGGCCATCGGCTCCTTCAGCGGCGAGCAGAAAACCATCCTGATCTGCGTAGTAAATAAGCATCAGCTTGTGGATTTTAACGATATTTTAAAAAAATACGATGACACCTTCTCCTTCTCCGAAACGGTGAACGAGATCGTGGGGAATTTCAAACAGATCAAATGATGCCCCTTGCAATTGCTACAGCCTTCTTTTATAATAAAGAAAACGTTAAAAAAGAGGAACTATGAAAGAAAAATTATCATTGGCAATGGATATCGGTGAGCAGATGCTGCTCTGCGGTGCCGAGGTACATCGGGTGGAGGAAAGCATCACCCGAATGTGCTATGCCCTGGGAGCCAAGCGGATCGACGTATTCATCATCACCAGCAGTATGGTGGCTACCTTTTATCGGGAGGACGATGAATCCTATACCCAGACCCGACGGATCTTGGGATCTTCCACGGATTTTGAATTACTCCACCGTCTGAACGATCTTTGCCGGCAGGTCTGCGCCCAAAAGATGACCGTTTCGGAGATTCGCGCTGCCCTGCAGGAAACGTTGGACCATAAAACCTATCCCCTCTGGCTGGAGGTGGTGTGCTATGCGGCCATCGCCGGAGCCTTCACCCTCTTTTTCGGGGGCGGCTGGATTGAGGCGGCCTTTTCTCTTCTGGTAGGGGCGGCGGTGCGGTTTGTGATCCTCTTTGCCGAGAAGGCTGTTTCCAATAAGATTTTCCCCAAGTTTTTATCTGCCGCGGCAGCCACAGCCATGGCCTTTTGCGCCTTGAAGCTGGGCTGGATCCCTTCGGTGGATAAGGTAATCATCGGGAATATTATGAGCTTGATTCCGGGCATTGGTCTAACCAACGCTTTGCGGGATCTTTTCACCGGCGACAGCATTGCCGGCCTGCTCCGTTCAGTGGAGGCGGTGCTCATCGCTTTGGCCATCGCCGCAGGCTATTTCCTGGTGGCTATTATAGGAGGGTTTACCCTATGACGAATCAGGAACTCCTTCAGATTATCACCGGCTTTATCGGATCTTTGGGCTTTGCAGTTCTCTTTAATCTGCGGGGCAAACGGATGATCGCCGCCGCCCTGGCGGGGCTGTTTTCCTGGACCCTTTACCTCTTGCTCAGCCACGTGATCGCCAACGAGCCCTTGAACTATTTTATCGTGGCCATGGCGGTTTCCCTCTATGCGGAGATCATGGCCCGGGTGATGAAAACCCCCACCACTACTTTTATTACCACCTCGCTGATCCCCCTGATCCCCGGCGGCTCTCTTTATTATACGATGGCCTATGCCTTCGAAAGCGACCCGGAACGGTTTTTGGAAAAGGGCCTGGCCACTTTGCAACTGGCGGCGGCTTTGGCCTTGGGCATCATCGTTGCCACCACTTTAACCCGCCTTTTTTATCAAGCGATCCGCCGGGGCGCATATAAATAACAGAAATGGGTATCCTTTCCTTGAAAGGATGTGAAACCCGATGATCGAAAAAGATACCATCCGCCTGCTGCGGGAATGCGATGCGGGCGTAAAGATGGGAATTTCCTCTATTGAGGATGTGTTGGATTATGCGGCGGCGGAGCCTTTGCGAAATCTGTTGGCCCAATGCCGCAAGGATCATGAAACTTTGGATCTGGAGCTGCAAACGGAGTTGAACCGCTTTCAGGACGAAGGCAAGGAGCCGGCAGCTATGGCCAAGGGGATGAGCTGGCTGAAAACCAATGTGAAACTGGCAATGGAGGAATCGG
>JAZOXD010000037.1:0-15634 GCA_045659565.1 Eubacteriales bacterium
CAGTTCCGTCTCAAAGGCCTTGCGCTGCAGGAACTTTTCCATATCGTGATCCCGGATGATCATATGGATCTCGGCCCGGGTTTCATCGCCGCACAGGTGGTTCACGTGATAAAAGCCCTCATATTTTTCGGTATGGGCGGGCGTTTCTGCCGCAGGCAGGCGGTTGATCAGTTCCACGGCCAACAGGGCAGCATTTTTCATCTTATTTTTTGCCTCGCCGGGATGGATGTTGATGCCGTTGACCACCCATTTGGCGGAAGCGGCATTAAAATTCTCATATTCAATCTCGCCCAGCTCACCGCCGTCCACCGTATAGCCCCATTGGGCACCCAGCTTTTCCAGATCCAGAAGATCTGCGCCACTGCCGATTTCCTCATCGGGGGTGAAGCAAAGGGCGATCCGCCCGTGCTTACGCTCGGGGTCCTTCACCAAAATGGCGGCGGTAGCCATAATCTCGGCAATGCCGGCCTTATCATCTGCTCCCAAAAGGGTATTGCCATCGGTTACGATCAGTTCCCGGCCGGCATAATCTGCCAGATACGGGAACCGCTTCAGGTCGGTCACCGTCCCGTTTTCCAAAGTGAGATCGCCGCCCTCATAATGCACCACCCGGGGTGCCACATTTTCGCCCGGCGCATCGGGAGAGGTATCCATATGGGCGATCAACGCCACGCAGGGCCGTTCTTCCATGCCCTTGGAGGCCGGCACCCAGCCGTAAACATAGCCATTTTCGTCCATATGGGGATTTTCTAACCCCAAATCCTTCATCTCCTGCACCAGCGCAGCGCCCAATACCTTTTGGCCCGGGGTGGTGGGGCTACCGACCCCATTTTCATCGGAGGCGGTGGAAAACTTTGCATATTTGATAAAACGTTCCTGAACGGTCATTGCTGATACTCCTTCATCTTTATTGCCTTCATCATACCATAAGATTCTCATCTTTACAAGCAAAAAATCCCGCAACCGCCGCAGCGGTTGGGGGATTTTTAAATCTTCAAATTCCTATTGGGTATTTTCAGATTACTTCAAGGAAGCAAAATGGAAATACTTGAAGCCCAGAGGAGAGGTGAAGAAGCCATCGATGTCCTTGCTGCACATAAAGATATCGGTGTAGTAGTAGATGGGGCAGATAGCGCCGGTTTCCATCAGGATATCTTCAGCGTCATGCATCAGCTCGAAGCGCTTAGCAGCATCGGTAGAAGTCTTAACTTCAGCGATCAGCTTGTCATAGGACTCAGCCCAGGTCTTGCCATCGGCATAACCGGCGTAAGTAGCGTGAGCGCCCTTACCGAACTGAGAATCGTTGTTACCGGAAGAGGTAATCCACATATCCAGGAAGGAGATGGGATCGTTGTAGTCACCCAGCCAGCCGTTACGGGCAACAGAGTAGTTGCCTTCTTTACGGGTGTTCAGGAAGGTAGCCCATTCCTGCTTCTCAACGGTTACGTTGATGCCATAGGTGCCCCATACGCTCTGCAGGTAAGCAGCAACAGCTTCGTGGCCGGAACCTTCATTGGTGATGTAGGCAACGGTGGGGAAGCCGGAAACCTTATTGTCAGCAATGGTGAACTTGCCGGAAGAGGTAGCAACCTCGGTCAGCAGCTTAACAGCTTCTGCACAGTTAGCAGCATAATCTTCCTTAGCAACGCTGTAGTAACCCTTACCATCGCCGTTTACACCGTTCTTGGAGATGTATTCAGCGCCATCGGGCTCGGTCAGACCCATTGCAACGAAACCAGCGGCGGGAACCTGGCCAGCCTGGCCGATTTCTTCAACAACATAGTTACGGTCGATCATCAGGCCCATAGCCTTTCTGATCTTAGCCTTTTCTTCTTCGGTGAAGTCCTTGAAAGCGGGATCGTTTACGTTAAAGGAAACGTAATAGGTACCCAGCTGACCTTCAACGAAGAATTCTTCGGGGTTGCTTTCCTTCAGGTTAGCGATTTCGTCGTTGGGAACGGAATCGATGAACTTGTAGGAGCCGTTCTTGTAGTTGGACAGCAAGGAAGCATCGTCATCATTGAAAGCGAAGGTGATCTTGTCGGAAACTACACGATCAGCATCGTAGAAGTTTTCGTTCTTTTCCAGAACCATCTCGGTCTGGGTGAAAGAGGTTACCTTGTAAGCACCGTTACCGATGTAGGTAGCAGCGGAGGTAGCCCAAGCTTCGCCGTTAGCGGCGATGATGTCCTCACGAACGGGCATGTAAGCGGGGAAAGCGCACAGTTCATAGAAGTAGGGAACGTCAACAGTCAGAACAACGGTCAACTGCTTGCCGTCTTCGGAAGCGGTAACGTTCAGCAACTTCTTTTCTCCGATCAGCTTGCCTTCATCGTCATAAGAACCAACCAGATCAGCATAACCGTCGATAACTTCGAACATATAGCCGTAGTCAGCAGCGGTTGCGGGGTCAGCAGCTCTGTTCCAAGCATAAACGAAATCCTTGGCGGTCAGAGCGGTGCCGTCACTCCACTTCAGGTCATCACGCAGAGTGAAGGTATAAGCGGTCTTGCCATCAGCCTGCTTAACGCCGGTGGGCAGTTCTTTGGCCATCTGGGGAACAAGAACCAGCTTGCCGTTTGCGTCTTGTTCATAACCAACAAGACCTGCGAAAACGTGGATAATGTAGGTAGCACCGTCAACAGCGCTGTTGAGGGCGGGGTCTACAGTATCCGGATAAGCGCCAACGTTCAGAACCATGGCAGCTTCTTTTTTGCCGCAAGAGGTCAAAGCCACTGTGCAGCTGAGGATCATTGCTACAACCAGCAATAAACTCAATGCCTTTTTCATAGGTATATTCCTCCTATAATTTATTAATTAGCCCAAGGCAGGGCATAATTACAGATTGTGACAAGCCACCTTATGGCCGGGTGCGATCTCTTTGAGTTCGGGCATCACTTCGGCACATTTTTCGGTAGCGCTGGGGCAGCGGGTGCGGAAGGGGCAGCCGCTGGGCATATGCAAGGGGCTGGGAACATCTCCCTCCAGATGGATCCGCTCATTGGCCCGAGCGATCTTGGGATCGGGCACGGGAACGGCGGAAAGCAAAGAAATGGTATAGGGGTGCAAAGGATGGTGATAAAGTTCATCGGAAGGCCCGATCTCAATCAGCTTACCCAAATACATTACGGCGATGCGGGTGGAGATATGCTTCACCACCAACAGGTCGTGGGCAATAAACAGATAGGTGAGGCCCAGCTTTTGCTGCAAATCCTCGAACATATTCACCACCTGGGCCTGGATCGAAACGTCCAGAGCGGAAACCGGCTCATCGCAAACGATAAACTTGGGATCCACTGCCAAAGCCCGGGCGATACCGATCCGCTGCCGCTGACCGCCGGAAAATTCGTGGGCGTAGCGGGAAGCGTGTTCATCGGGCAGGCCAACCAGATCCATCAGATGGCGGATCTTTTCGGCCCGTTCCTTTTTATTGGAATAAAGCTTATGCACATCCAAAGGCTCGCCGATAATATCGCTAACAGTCATACGGGGGTCCAGGGAAGAATAGGGATCCTGGAACACCATCTGGGCCTGCTTGCGGAACTCCCGGATATCCTTGGGGTCCTTGATCAGCTTACCATCGAACCAAACCTCACCGTCAGTGGGCTTATACAGCTGCAGGATGGTGCGGCCCACGGTGGTTTTACCGCAACCGGATTCACCAACCAAGCCTAAGGTTTCGCCTTCTTTAATCTCGAAGGAAACATCATCCACAGCCTTCAGGGTGAGGGACTTCATAAATCCGCTGGGAATGCGGAAATATTCTTTCAGATTTTTTACTTCGAGAAGATTTTTTTGTTCGCTCATTCTTGATACATCTCCTCTACTTCTTTTTCGGTCAGGGTACCGGCGGCAATGGCATCCTTTACATTCTGCCAACAGCTGGAGATATGATTTTCATTAATCAGCATTTCCTTGGCCTTATGGGTCAGGCACACCTTCATACACGCATCACAGCGAGGGGAGAAGGGGCAGCCGTCCGGCATATTCAACAGATCCACAGGGGTACCGCCGATGGGCTCCAGCCGCTTGCCATTGGTGTTGACACTGGGGATGGAACGCATCAGACCCTTGGTATATTCGTGTTTGGGGTTATAGAAGATCTCGTCGGCGGTGCCGCGTTCGCAAACCTCGCCGGCATACATGACGATTACTTCGTCGCACATTTCAGCCACAACACCCAGATCGTGGGTGATCATAATAATGGCCATACCCAACTTTTTCTGCAGATCCTTCATCAGATCCAGGATCTGGGCTTGGATGGTTACGTCCAAGGCGGTGGTGGGTTCATCGGCGATCAGAATATCCGGCTCACAGGCCAGGGCCATGGCGATCATTACGCGCTGACGCATACCGCCGGAAAATTCGTGGGGATATTGCTTGATCCGCTTTTCGGGCTCGTTCACGCCCACCAGTTCCAACATTTCGATGGCCCGGGCGCGGGCTTGCTCTTTATTACGGTCGGTATGCAACATAATGGCTTCCATCAACTGGTTGCCAACCGTGAATACCGGGTTCAAGCTGGTCATGGGATCCTGGAAGATGATACTGATCTTATTCCCCCGGATGGTGGACATCTTCTCTTTGGAAGCACCCACCAGCTCTTCGCCGTGAAGCTTCACGCTGCCACCCACGATCTTGCCGGGATTGGCCAGGATCTGCATAATGGAATAGGCGGTCACGCTCTTACCGGAGCCGGATTCACCCACGATGCCCAACACTCTGCCCTTATCCAGGGAGAAGGAAACGCCGTTTACGGCCTTAACCTCGCCGGCGGGGGTGAAAAAGGAGGTTTTTAAATCGGTTACTCTTAATAATTCCATCGTCTGTGCCTCCTTACTTCTTCAACTTGGGATCGAAGGCATCCCGCAGGCCGTCGCCCACCAGGTTCAAAGAAAGAACGATAAGGCAGATGGCCACCGCCGGGATCACCAGACGGTACGCATAACTGAAAATACCGGAAAGGGCTTCGGAAGCCAGGGAGCCCAGAGAAGGCATGGGCATATTTACGCCCAGACCCAAAAAGCTCAGGTAACTTTCGGTAAAGATGGCGGAAGGAATCTGCAGAGCGGTGGAGATAATCAACACGCTGATGCAGTTGGGCAGCATATGCCGACGGATGATATGGCTACCCTTGGCGCCGATGGAACGGGCCGCCAGCACATAGTCCTGCTGCTTGATGGTGAGGATCTGACCCCGGATCAACCGGGCCATACCTACCCAATAAAGCAATGCAAATACGATAAAGATACTGATCATACCGGTTCCCAGCTTTGCCAGGGCGGTTCCCTGCAAAGCGGTGTCCAGAACAGGACGCAGAGTCTGGTTCAGAACGGTGGCCAGCAGGATGATCATCAACAGATCGGGCAAGGAATAGATGATATCCACGATCCGCATCATAATCAGGTCGACCTTGCCGCCATAGTAGCCGGAAACAGAGCCGTAGATAGCGCCGATGATCAACACGATGATACTGGCAAAGAAACCAACGGCCAAGGAGATGCGGGCACCGTAGATCACGCGGATGGCGTAGTCACGGCCGTGGGCATCGGTACCGAAGATATGGGGGAAGATCTTTTCGCCCTGGGCAATACGGGCCTGCTCGGTCTCGCCGTATTCAAAGGGCTTCAGGTTATTATAGGATGCATCGGTGGCACCTTGGGTCACACCCAGCATCTGATCGTAGCTATAGGGATAGAACATCGGAACGAATATGGCGATAAACACGATCACCGCAACGATAATCAGACAGGTCATAGCCACCTTATTTTTGGAAAAACGACTCATACCGTCCTTCCAGAAGGTGGTGCTTTCCCGCATGCGGGCCTGCAGAGACTTTTCTTCGTCGGTAGCCTTTTCAAAGCTCTTGGGATCCAGCTGAAGGCTTAAAGGATTTTTCTTGGGTAATTCATTGATATCTTTCACTTTAAGACCTCCTTAACTAAAGTCTACCCGGGGATCGAAGATCTTGTAGCAGATATCCGAAAGCAGGGTCATAATAACCATAATGGTTGCCAAAAAGATGGTGGTACCCATAACCATGGGTTAATCACGGTTGATGATGCTGGAGAAGAAATACTTGCCGATGCCGGGCACCGCAAAAATCTGCTCCACCACCAGGCTACCGGTGAGGATGTAAGCCACCATGGGTCCCACATAGGTGATAACGGGGGTAACGGCGTTCTTCAAAGAATGCTTAAAGAGCACCTTGGCCGGGGAAACACCCTTGGCCCGGGCGGTACGGATATAATCCTGGCCCAGTACATCCAGCATGGAAGAACGGGTCAACCGGGTAATATAGGACATGGGCGACAAGCTCAGCGCCACCACCGGCAGAATCAAACCTGCGGAGGTGGAACCGTTGGAGGGGAAGATGGGGATCCAGATACATAGGATCAACAACAATAGCGTTCCCACAACAAAGGACGGCGTCGCCACACAGGCGGTGGAAAGCACCATGATCAGCTTATCGATGAATTTATCGTGGAATACCGAAGCGGTTGCGCCCAATACCAGGCCACAAACAATGGCCAGAACGGCGGCAATGATGCCCAGCTTACCGCTGGTGGCAAAGCCTTCCATCATCAGATCGGTAACGGTACGGCCCCGGTTTTTGATGGAGGGGCCAAAGTCAAAGTGCAGAACATCCTTCAGATAGGTGGTGTACTGCTCCATAATCGGCTTGTCCAGGCCGTATTTTGCTTCCAGCTGAGCGGTTACTGCCGGGCTGGGGGCCTTTTCGCTCAAAAACGGGCCGCCGGGAATGGCCTTCATGGCGAAAAAGGTGATGGTAATGACAAGAAATACCGTAAAGACGGCCAACACAATCCGCTTTACGATATAGAATGCCAATTTGGAATCCAAAATGTTCACTCTCCCAATACTTTATTTTTTCATAACGGAACAAACGCAATCTATATTAAAAACATGTAGAATTGAAGAACAAATGTCTTTCCAGAGCGTACGATTCGATTATGATTCAAATCGTATTATACTCTAAAAATTACAATCTGTCAATCCTTTGAGCACCTGATTCCAAAAAATGATAACATTTTATTATGCTAAAATGATAAAAAGGATACCATACCGGCTCCTTGACAATGCATTCCTATCGTCATAAACTATAAATACAAACTTCTAAATGTGGATAGAGGCACATGAAAAGGGAAAAATCAAACGGGAAAGCTTCGAATTCGCCGTGATCAGAGGGGGAATGTCGGATAACCGCCGAAAACAGCAAAGAAAGCCTGCTGCGTCATAAACGCAGCAGGCTTCCTTTTTTTAATCGCGATTGTGAAATTCAGGTGGGATCAATTGTAGAACCGTCCCTCTGTGTTTTACCACGCATCCATATCGTAACAGTCATCTTCATACATCAATGCAATAATGATACGCACTCCACGGTTCCTTTTTTCATTTCTTACCTTTCCCATTCGTAAAGCCTTGAAAACGCTATCCCGACCGTTATAACGGAAGACATCATATATGTCGCCCCAGCTTTCGCTATAGGGTCCATAATCATTCTGCACTGCTATATTTCCATCGGCATCGGTTATAGCAACAGCGCTGCCACGGCAATCATAATGGTAAATTCCATATTTCCAAAGGTATCGGAGTCATAATCTCTGCGCTTTTCGCTTGGAGCACATTTCTTATACAACAATCAGTTCTTTGGGGGAGGCGGTCAGGTTGATGCTTCCGTCCTCGGTGACGTAGACCATATCCTCGATGCGGACGCCGAACTTGTTTTCCAGATAGATGCCGGGTTCCACGGTCATCACCGTGCCGGGCTTCAGGATGGTTTCGCAGCGCATATTGAAGGCGGGATCTTCGTGGATCTCGATGCCCACGCTGTGGCCAAGACCGTGGCCGAAGCAGCCTTCGTAGCCGGCGCCGTAGATGATATCCCGGGCGATCTTATCCACATCCTTACAAACCAGACCGGCCTTAATGGCCTTAAGAGCGGCCTCTTGGGCCTGCAGAACGGTATTATAAACCTTTTTCTGCTCTTCCGAGGCGGCACCCACCACTACGGTGCGGGTCATATCGGAGCAATAGCCCCCCACGATGGCGCCAAAATCCATGGTCACGAAATCCCCCACCTCGATCTTTTTATCGGAGGGCACTCCGTGGGGCAGAGAGGAATTCTTGCCGGAAACCACGATAAAATCAAAGGACACCCCTTGGCATTCCGGCTGACGACGCATGAAAAATTCCATATCCAGCATCACTTCCTGCTCGGTACGGCCGGGCTTGATGCGATCCAAAATATAAGTAAAGGTATCGTCGGTGATCTTTTGGGCCTTTTTGATCAGCTCCAGCTCTGCCGCCGTTTTCATGCTCCGCATTTCGGTGATGGCATCATCCATGGCCGTATCGGTTACCATTTCCAGTTCCGGCAAGGCGGCCTTCAATTGATCCAACCGGGCCACGCTCATTACACAGGCCTCAATATGCAACTTTTTGACGCCGTTTTGGGCGCAAAGCTCGCCCACCTCTTTATCGGAATAGGAAGAAAGCCGCACTTCACAACTCTCCACCACCGCTTTCGCCTTTTCCACATAGCGGAAATCGATCATGAAATAAGCATTTTTCTTGGTGATCAGAACCATGCCGGCGGAAGACTCCATCCCGGTGAAATAAAAGCGGTTGGGCTGGCCGGTGATCAACAGGGCGGCATCCTCCGCCAACAACTTTTGTACCTTTAAAATTCTTTCTTTAACCATTTTTTATAACTCCTTTAATACTGCACACAAAAATTGATAGGTCCGTTCCACCGAAGGGATGCTCATCCGCTCCCGGGTGGTGTGGATATCCAAAAGATCGGGGCCGAAGGCCACTGCATCCAAGCCGGGGATCTTACCGGCAAAGAAGCCACATTCCAAGCCTGCGTGAATGGCCTCGATCTTGGGGGCCTTTTGGAACAGTTTTTCATAAACCGCCGCCATGGTATCCCGCAGCCGGGATTCCTTGCGGTATTCCCAGGCAGGATAAAAGCCACGGCCAAGATACGTTCCGCCAAAGGTGGCGGTCACGGACTCCAGCTGGGCCAAAAGATCGGTCTTTTCCTGCTCCACCGAGCTGCGCACCGCAAAGGTGGCGGAAAGTTCCTTTTCATCGGCGGTGAGAATCCCCAAATTTAATGAAGTTTGCACCAGACCGGGGATCTCTTGGCTCATGGCCTGCACCCCGTTGGGCAGGGCCAGAATAAAGGCCGGGATGGCTTTGGAGCATTCTTCGGTATAGCAAACATCGGCTTTGGGGGCTTCCTCCACCACAATTTGCAGGTCGGGGTCGCTTTCCACCCGATGGGCGGCCACAAAGGCACCGGGGTCCATCTTCCCTTCCCCGGCGATGACACACTCCGCCCGCAGGGGGATAGCGTTATCCTTCAGTCCGCCGTTGATGGAAACGATGCGGTATTCCATGGGAAGGCTTTGCAAAAATTCCGCCATAACCCGGTTGGCATTCAGCCGGTTTTTATGGATCATCACCCCGGAATGACCGCCGATCAATCCGCTGACCACGATCTTGCGGCAGGGTTGGTGGTTGGCCTCTTGCTCCAAGGGTAATGTACAAGTAGCCTTGGCGCCCCCGGCGCAGGAAACGGTGAAGATCCCTTCCCCATCGGAATCGATATTCAGGAGCAGTTTTCCCTTCAGGTCAGAAACGTCCAGCCCTTCGGCACCATCCATCCCGGTTTCTTCATCAATGGTGAACACCGCCTCAATGGGAGGATGGGGCAGATCCTTGGATTCCAACACCGCCATGGCCATGGCCACGGCAATGCCGTCGTCACCGCCCAAAGTGGTCCCCTCGGCGGTAAGGAACTCGCCTTCTATCTTCAGGTTCAACGGATCGGTAAGGAAATCGAAATCCAGATCCGCCTCTTTTTCACAGACCATATCCAAATGGCCCTGAAGGATCACCGCCGGGTGATCCTCATAGCCCGGGGTGCCGGGCTTTTTGATGATGATATTATTCAGTTCATCCTGCCGACATTCCAACCCCAGCTTTTGGGCAAAGGCCAGACAGTGATCGCTGATGGCCTTGGTATTGCCGGAGCCATGGGGAATGGCACAGAGTTCTTCAAAATGCCGCAAAACGGCAGCGGGCGCAAGGCCCTGGGTCACATCGTTCATCGTTTAATACCTCGTTTTTAATCTATCACTATTATAGTATCATTCAAAGCGAATATGCAAGGGGGAATTTCCGGTTTTTTTGCGGATCAGCCGACAAAAGTAGTTCACATCCCGAATTCCCACCGCCGCCGCCACTGCAGAAACCGGCAGATCGGTGGCGGAAAGCAAAGAACAGGCCCGACGAACCTGCTGTTCGGAAAGATACTGCTTGGGCGAACTTCCCACCCGTTCTTTAAAAAGATGGGAAAAGCGACTTTCGCTCAGGCCGCAAAGCTCCGCATAATAGCCAATGGAGTGCCCGGCAGAAAGTTCTTCCTGCATCCGCCGGCAGATATCCCGAATTCGGTCGGATGAGCCTTGCCCGGCCGCCCGACCGGCGGCCACCAGATATTCATAAAGCAGGGCGGCGCATAGATCGGCGGTAAAGGGTTCGGTACTGAACCTTGCCTCCAGCAATCGTTCAAACCGGTTTCGCAAAAGGTCGCTCTCCCCCACCCGATTGATACGCTCTTTAAAGCCCAATCGGTCCAGTAGCGCCCCGCAACCCGTGCCGCTGAAATGGATATAGTCGGAAACGGAATTTTCCACGCCCCGGAACCAATAATGTTGGGGTTCACCGGGCCGATACAGGATCAGGCTGCCCGCCTCGGCCATCAACTCCCGCCCCTGTTCCTCCAAATAACAGCAGCCCTTGGAGATATATAAAATATGATAGTCCCTTCGGCCCTTGGGTCGATGGGAACCCCGATCCTGCTTATGGAATTGCCGCCCGCAGCAGTTCAGGGCCAAAAATTCTTCGGAAACACGCTCGGTAAATAACATACACGTCACCTCAATCCCAGTATATAGCAGAAAAATGCTAAAATCAAGCAGATTTTACCCTTGCGGCGACAGAATTGGAATGTTAAGATGAAGAAAAAACAAAGGAGCAGGAACTAATGTATAAAATCGGTGTGATCGGCAGCGGACATCGAATGACCCCGCTGGTAAGAAGACTTTTGGAATTTGACGATTTTTATCTGGGGGCTGTTTGCGACCCCGATGAAACCGTAAAGGAAAACTATAAAGACCTGGACGGGGTGGCATATTTCACCGACCCCCGCCGCATGATGGAGGAAGCCAAGCCCGATTGCGTAATGATCGGTACTCGTTGTTCTCTGCACACCCCCCTGGCCCTGATCGCCGGGGAATATCACGTGCCCATCTTTTTGGAAAAGCCTGTTTCCATCAACCGGGAGCAGTTGGAAAGCCTGAAAACCCTGTTGCCCATGAACGAAAGAATTGTCGTGTCTTTCCCCCTGCGAAACTGCGCCTTGGTAAACGGCGTGCGGGAGATTTTGCAAAGTGGCAAGCTGGGGGAAATCTCCCAGGTGCAGGCGGTGACCAATGTCAACTATGCCCGGGGCTACTACCATAAATGGTACCGGGACGAAAAGGAAACCGGCGGCCTCTTTTTGCAAAAAACCACCCACGACTTCGATTATCTGAACAGCCTGCTGCCCGGGCTGAACCCCATCCGCATTGCCGCCACGGAATCCAAGCAAATCTTCAAGGGCAACGAGCCCATGGGCCTTCGGTGCGGCGATTGCCCCAAGCGGAATCAATGCCCGGAGAGCGTAAAAAATGTTCTTACCTACAACGATCCCTTTGAGCCCTCGGACCAATGTTGCTTTGCGGTGGATACCGGCAACCACGACAGCGGCAGCTGTCTGGTGCAGTATGACAGTGGCCTGCACGTGGTCTATACCCAAAATTTTGTGACCCGGAAGACCGCCGGCAAGCGGGGCGCCCGGTTCATCGGCTATCTGGGGACATTGGAGTTTAACTTTAATACCGGTACCATCGATGTGATCTATCATAACCAAAACCGCACCGAGCATCACGTTTATGAAAAAACCCCCGGCCATAGCGGAGGGGATGCTGTTCTGATCAAAAACTTTGCCGATGTGGTTCGGGGCGCGGATATTTCTCACGCCACTCTGGAGCAAGGGATCCTGAGCGCCCATATGTGCCTTTGTGCCAAGGAATCCGCCCAAACGAACCAATTTGTAGAGATATAATCCCCCCTCCGCAAAGTCAGCGGGGGTTAGAGGCTCCACCCGTTCGTGTCCCCCCGGGTGTCAATTTGGGTAATTGCAATTCAAAACAACGACGCCCCGGGAATAGACTTTCCTCCCGGGGCGCTGATTTATTTTGATGATAAAGAAAAAAGACGGCCTGCTTTCAAACACCTTATGCTGTCCCCTTTTGAAAGGGGACACGAGCGGTTGGCTAACCGCTCGGAGAGGTTAGTGGTGGTAGTTTTCCATCAGCTTGGTGTAATTTTTATAAAGCTGCTGATAATGGAGATACTGGGCCCGGGAAAGCTTGCCCGCTTGATAATATGCCTCGCTTTTTTCGCCCAGCTGCTTGCGGCAGGAATGGGCGGCGTCTTTATAGTTATTAGATAGGAAGTTTTTTAATTCTTCCAAAATAAAATCCAGTTCCTTTTGGGCCTTGTTGCGGAATAAGAACATTTTCATCACCTCTGCCTCTATTTTAGTTGAAAAACCGTCGAAAAACAAGTATAATATTCCCATTAGAGATCCTAAACGAAGGAGCGATGGATATGGAATACCGTTTGGAACAGGATTCGATGGGCGAAATTCAGGTGGAGGCCACCCGGAAATGGGGTGCCCAGACCCAGCGGAGCCTTGAAAACTTTAAGATCGGCGATGAAAAGATGCCCCGGCAGGTGATCCGGGCCTTTGCCCTTTTAAAAAAAGCCTGCGCCCGGGCCAATGCCGCCCGGGGTAAGCTGACCAAGCTGCAGGAGGCGGCCATCATCACCGCCTGTGATGAGGTTTTGAACGGAGATCATTGGGCGGAGTTCCCGCTGGCGGTCTGGCAGACCGGCAGCGGCACCCAAACAAATATGAATGTGAACGAGGTGCTGGCCCATCTGGCCGGGGAACAGGGGCTTGCCCTTCATCCCAACGATCATGTGAATATGAGCCAAAGCTCCAACGATACCTTCCCCACTGCCATGAACATTGCGGCGGTGGAGGCCCTGGCACTGGAGCTGCTGCCCGCTTTGCAGGAGATGCATCGGGAACTGCAACGGCTGGAGGAAGAGAATCGGGAGATCATCAAGATCGGCCGCACCCATCTGCAGGATGCCACCCCCCTGCGCTTCAGCCAGGAGATCAGCGGCTGGCGGGCCATGCTGGAGGAAAACCAGCGGATGATTCGGGTAAGTCTGCCCTATCTGGCTCAATTGGCCATCGGCGGCACCGCCGTTGGCACCGGTCTGAATGCGCCGGAGCAATTTGACGAGGCGGTTTGTGATCTGTTAAGCGAAGAAACCAACCTGCCCTTCCGCCCCGACCCCAACAAGTTCCACGCCCTGACCTCCAAGGACAGTTTTGTTTACGCCCACGGCGCTTTGAAGGCCTTGGCCGCCAATCTGATGAAAATTGCCAACGATATCCGCTGGCTGGCCGGCGGGCCCCGCTGCGGCTTGGGCGAGATCACCATCCCCGAAAACGAGCCCGGCAGTTCCATTATGCCCGGCAAGGTGAACCCCACCCAATGCGAGGCGGTGACCATGGTGGCGGTGCAGGTAATGGGCAACGATGCCACCATCGGCTTTGCCGCATCCCAAGGCAACTTCGAACTGAATGTGTTTATGCCGGTGGTAGCCTATAACTTTTTACAATCCGCCCGGTTGCTGACCGACGCTATGGCGTCCTTTACCAAAAATTGCCTCAGGGGCCTGAAAGCCAATGAACAGAAAATGCAGGAGCATCTGGAAAATTCCCTGATGCTGGTCACCTGCCTTTCCCCTAAGATCGGCTACGAAAATGCGGCAAAAATCGCCAAAACCGCCCATCAGAACGGCCTCACCCTGCGTCAGGCGGCGCTGGAAAGCGGCTTGATCACCGAAGAAGAATTCGACGAACTGGTGGACCCGAAAAAAATGGTATAAACCCCCGGGGAGTCAGGGGACTCCCCACCCCCAAAGGGGGTAAAAGAAAATTCAACAGCCTGCTGACGGAGATCCGGGAGGAAACGACTTCCCGGATCTCTGATTTATTTATGATGAAAATAAATCACCCAACGGCGCATCGTCAATTTGATCGAACTTTAGAAAAAAGCCCCCCTTAATATTGACGAAGGAAAACGCAAATTTACGCCTGTATAAATCAACAAAATTTCAAATTCTTTTTTGTATCCTTTTCACAAAATCAAAATTGGCTGCCACATTTTGGCTTTTTATTTCGTGTATATAATAGAAAGGAAGTGTGATCTATGAAAAAAACCGCTATTATTACATTCATTTCCGCCATTGCTGCAGCAGCCCTGATCATCTCGACGATTCTATGGATCACCTATGGTCCCCAAGCCCCCAAAGAGCCTATCCAAACAGTTCCCGAGGAAGGATATTACAAAGATCCCCCCTCCATTGTGCTTACCTGCGGAGGCTCCGAACTGAAGCCCTCCACCTGGTGTTTGGGTTGGGAAACCCCCACCAACAATGGCATAGAATTCTTCCACGCCTCTTACCCCCATCCCTTAAGTGAATATGCGCACCATAAAACGCTGAGTCTGGAAGAAAATACCGTTCATTTTGATCTCACCGCCTCGCCCGAATCAGTTTCGGTTGTTCGCTGGCCCAAAAGCGAGATCGGAAAATCGGAGGATGGGGCGAAATCCGAACCCATTCCCCACGAAATGACCGCCCCTGATCAAGGCACGCTCACCGCTGAAGTTGGCTATCTCTATTGCATCAGCGGCTACTGGAAAGGCGGCACAAGCAGTTACTATTTTATTGCTGAATAAATAAGAACTCCGGGAGATCGTTCACTCCCGGAGTTCTTTTATGCTATTTTAAAACACCTTATTTTGTCCCCTTTTGAAAGGGGACACGAACTGTCCGCTGACAGTTCGGAGGGGTTAACCGAGGCGGGCTTCGAAATCAGCCAGTTCCTTCTTCAGTTCGGCGGGCAGAGTATCAAACTCATCGAACTTGGAATAGAATTCCTTAATACCCTTCACGTCTTCCTTCCACAGATCCTTATCCACGGAGAGCAGACCCTTAACGGTATCCAGATTGATTTCTTCCAGGCCTTCGATGTTGATATCTTCAGCCTTGGGCAGGTAACCGATCTCGGTTTCAACAGCGTCAGCCTTACCGGCGCAACGATCCAGGATCCATTCCAGAACACGGAGGTTATCGCCGAAGCCGGGCCAGATGAAGTTGCCTTCATCATCGGTACGGAACCAGTTTACGTTGAAGATCTTGGGTGCGTTGGGGATCTTCTTACCCATTTCGATCCAGTGTGCGAAGTAATCGCCCATGTTATAGCCGCAGAAGGGCAGCATAGCCATAGGATCGCGACGAACCACACCAACGGCGCCGGCGGCGGCAGCGGTGGTCTCGGAAGCCATGATAGAGCCTACGAACACGCCGTGGTTCCAATCGAAGGATTGATATACCAGGGGAGCGGTCT
>JAZOXD010000038.1:0-2112 GCA_045659565.1 Eubacteriales bacterium
TAATCCTCAATCTCCGGATAGATTTTTTTCACCTGCTCCCAGATCAGCCGATGGTTTTCTTCAATGGAGCGGGCGTTTTTATTGTCGTCATACATAGGAATAAATTGCCAATCCAGCCGTTCGCCCACATAAAGGGCGCAACGCCGACTGTTTTCCAAGTAGTTTACATCCAACTCGTGGATGTCTTTTTTGGCGTCATCCCCTTGGTAGCGCTGGGTCATCAGCTTTTGGGAAATTTCCGGCAACATATCCAAATAAAGCACCGCATCGGGCTTGGGCAGGCCTAATTTATCATATTCAAAATCTGCCAGCCATTCAATAAAGCCATCCCATTCCTTTTGGGGCAGCTTTCCGGTCTGGTGCACGATGTTGGAGGTGGTGTAGCGGTCGGCCACCAACAAAACACCTTCCTCATAAAGCTTTTGATATTTCATCCGGAAGGCGGCAAACCGATCCGCCGCATAAAACATGGATGCTGCATAGGCGTTCACATCCCCGGCATTTTTGCCGAATTCGCCCCCCAAATACATCCGCACCAAAGTGCTGGCGGGGGATTCATAGTCGGGGAAGGAGATTTGTTGGGCGGGAATGCCCAGACTGTTCAGTTTTTCGGCAATGGCCTTGGAGTGGGTGCCTTTTCCGCTACCGTCCAGGCCGTCAATTACCAATAATTTCCCCATGTTTATTCTCCTAAGTATTTCTTTTTCATTTCGGCAGCCTTGCCACAAGTCATCTTGCCTTCGGGACAACGCCCCTTCACACAGGGCGGGCCGGCATACTTAAAGATGGTGGGGCAAACCTCTTTCACCTGGAAGAGCATCTGCTCTGCCAGTTCCCGAATCTCCCATTGGGCCCGGCTGCAGCAACGCAGTTTGAAGAAGTTCAAAAGGCTACGAGCGTTCATGGTCACCATCATTTTGGTGATGCATCCGTTGGGCAGAATAAACCGGGCATCCTCAATGGCCTTTTTCTGATCGGCCTTGGTATGCTCGGTGCCCTCGGTCAAAAGCTCGGTCAGCTTGGTGTAACGTTTGGCCAATTCCTCCATGGTATCCTCATAAAGGGCCTTGGCCTCGGGAATCTCTGCAATGGCGGGGGGCAGGATATATTCAAAATTATTCTCCGCCACATAGCGCTGGCTTTGCACGCTGAAGGAAGCCAGCCGATGGCGGGTGATCTGGGCCAATAATGCCCGGGAAACATTTTCGATTCCAAAGGTAAAGGAGATATGTTCAATGGGGCTTTCGTGGCCCAGGTCGTTGAGCATTTCCAAAAAGGCTTCGGTTTTTTCGGGGGTCAGCCCCTCCATCACCGAATCGATGTCCGAGCGAGCGTAGCAAAGCTTGGCCGCTGCGGCGATGGTTTTTTCTCCGTCGGGGGTATAATTCAAAAGGCGAACCTTTAATTTTGCTTCTCCCATTTTACGAACCTCTCTTTTTATTGCGCTTTTTCACGCTTAGCAGGAATACGGGCAGTTGAGCAATGCGCTTCACACGCCAGGGCTCCTTCACCACCCGGTAAAGCCATTCAATTCCTAAGGCGATCATCCATTTGGGCGCCCGTTTCAGGGTCTTGGCCAGAATATCCAGGGTTCCGCCCAGGCCCAGCATCACGCCTACCTTCAGCTGATCCTTATGATTGGCCATCCAATGCTCCTGCCGGGGCGCACCCAGGCAAACAAAGAGCATATCCACATCCAGAGAATTGATCTCTTCAACGATCCGTTTTTCTTCCTCGGCATCAAAATAGCCGTCGTGCAGGCCCACAATTTGTAAATCGGGAAGATCCTTTAAAAGTTCTTCCTTGGCGGTGGCGGCCACGCCGGGCTTGGCGCCCAAAAAGTAAACCCGCTTGCCGGTTTCGGCACATTTCTTCAGAAGATGGGTACCCAACTCCACGCCGGCTACCTTTTCCTTCAGGGGTGTTTTCAGCATCTTGGCTGCCAAAATCACGCCAATGCCGTCCGGCACCACATAATCGGCCCGGTCCAGGGATTTTTTAGCTTCGGGATCCTCGTCGTAAACCTTCAGGATCTCCGCATTGGGAGTCACCACAATCTTACTTTCCCGCTGTTCAAAAAAAGCGCTCACATCGCGGATGGCTTCCTCCATA
>JAZOXD010000039.1:0-10952 GCA_045659565.1 Eubacteriales bacterium
ACACGGGTGCAAACGGAACTGAAACCACCAACCGAAGCTGGCTGACCATTATAAAGTTCGGCTCAAAATCGTTCCAAATTCAGCCATCCGAATTCGTTAAAATCGCCTTTATTATCAGCTTTTCAAAGCACATTTCGATGGTGAAAGATAAAATAAACAAGGTAAAAACACTTATTCCCCTGGCACTGCACGCGGGCGTGATAGTTGGTTTAATCCTACTTTCGGGCGACCTTGGTGTAACACTTGTTTACGTTGGAATTATCGCGATAATGCTCGCCTTTGCAGGACTTTCGTTCTGGTATTTTGCCGCCGCACTCGGCGTTGTAATACTTGCCTTTCCATTCCTTTGGCCCATGCTTTCGAACTACCAGCAAATGCGAATTTTAGCAGTTTATGACCCTTCGCTGGATCCCTTGGGATTCGGTTATCATACCATCCAGAGCAAGATCGCCCTGGGCAGCGGCGGCCTGACCGGAAACGGGCTGGGCGAAGGGATCCAGACCCAATACAGCATTCTGCCGGAAAAACAGACGGACTTTATCTTCTCGGTTTGCGGGGAAGAATTGGGATTTGTGGGGTGCCTGCTGATCGTTTTACTGGAGGCAGCCATCATCATCCGTCTGCTCTACATTGCCAAAAATGCCCGGGATCATATGGGATCCTTTATCTGCACCGGACTGGCGGCCATGCTCTTTTTCCAGGCGGCGGAAAATATCGGAATGTGTATCGGCCTGTTGCCGGTAATCGGTATTACCCTGCCCTTCTTCAGTTATGGCGGTTCTTCCGTTTTGGCCCTTTGTATGAGCATGGGCTTAGGGATGAGTGTGAATGCCGCAAGGCCCAAAGAAACTTTTTTCAAAGACCGATAAAAAATGCCGATCCTTAACGGATCGGCATTTCTTATTTCAGGCCTAAAATTTGATAGGTTTCTTCGGTGGGATAGGCCACAAAGCGGTTGATGGGCGTACCCATAGAAGAAAAGCGTTCTTCATATTCGGTCATAATGTTGGGAGTATCGGTGCTGTGGAGATCGTAGGTGAGTTCCTCCAAGCGGAACTTCAGTTCCTGAAATTCTTCCACAGAAAAATCAAAGAGGGGGCGGTTATCGGTTTTGAAACAGATCTTGCCCTCTTTTTTCAAAAGGGGCAGATAGGCCCCCACCATCCGCCGATGGGTGAGCCGGCGCTTGGCGTAGCGGGATTTGGGCCAGGGATCGGAAAAATTCAGATAGATGGTATCCAGACTTTCGGCAGGCATATATTCGGTTAAGGTGGCCGCATCCAAACAGAAATAGAAGATATTTTTCAGTTCCAGCTTCTGGGCCTTTTCCATTGCCATCACCAGGCAATCGATCACCCGCTCGATGGAGATGAACTGTTTTTGGGGGTTTTGGCGGGCCAACTCCGCAATAAAGCGGCCCTTGCCGGAGCCGATCTCCATTTCGATGGGCTTATCCCCATCAAAATGCTGATAGAAGGACTCTTTCAGTCCTTCGGTCTCCAGCGTATAATCGGCGCAACGTTCAAAGCGGACTCCTGCATTTTTCTTTTTTCTTAATCTCATGATTCTACACCTCAGGTTTCATTAAAATTTCGGTAATAGGCCAAAAGCAGATCGATCATTTCGCCATAGCTTTTCAGCCCGGATTCCTGGCCGTTGGCCTGGAGATAATTTTCATAGATCTTGTCGGTGGTATTACTGACCATTGTATTCCGGTAGGGTTCCCAATAAGCATCCTCTGCCCGAATATCCGCCAGCAGGCCGGCGGAGCACTGCTTGGCAATCTTTTTGGCCAATTCCTTGTCTTCCTTATAAAGGGCATTGTAAGCATAGCCAAAGGACATCAGGGAGCCGCTGTAGCGGAAATCGGCCCGTTCCGATTCCATACAAGCCAAATAGGCCAGAAAGTTTGCCTCGTTCTCCCGCATGAAGCCCCGGAAGTGGGTAAGTTCGTGGCACATCGTAGAGGGCACGGTATGGGCGGGCATGTCTACATTGATGCCCGATTCAAAGGGCACATAAATGCCGGTGGTGAGCACCATTGAAAAGAGTTTGGAACTCAAAAGAGGTTTATTACGTACATTGGCAGCCTTTAAAACCGGAATCTTTTTGCTTAACCCGGCATAGGCCTTTCGGGCGCTGTCAGCGGTTTCATAAAAACCATCGTCCGAAAGTTGAACTACGCCATTTTTGTCCTCCTGCAGTTGTTCCCGGTAAAAATTGCAATCGTTCACCAAAAGCTCACAGAGGGCGTAAAGTTCCTCGCTGCTGCTTTTTTGCACCTGCAGATCCAGATATTCGGTAATGGAGGCCCGATGATAATTGAGGCCCATAAACACCACAAAGCAGAAATAACCCACCGAGGCGGTACAAAGAATATTCAGCGTCAACCGGTAAAGATGATGCTTCCAGCGGGGACGATCCTTTAGGATTCGACGAATGGCAAAGACCAAATAAGCAATGAGGCCCAGCGCCAGCAAAACCACCAGAATCTCCATCACGGAGAAGGGCACCAACGAAAGCAACCAGCCAATGGAATCAGCAAAAAACGGATAGACATATTTTGCGTGGATGTTTTCGACCCAGCCGGAATCCAGCTCGGCAAAAAGGGTCAGAAGCAGGCCCAGAGGCGCCAACAGCACCAGCCAGATCCGCTTATATTGAAACATACGGTTCAGCATATCACTTCTCCTTCTGAAAAGATTATACCTGATAGCAGGCAAAATGTCAAAACAATCATAGAATGAAATGAGGTGAATTGATATGGAGCTGCAGACCAGCCTGGGGCCCCGGCGGGTGCCGGAGGAGTTTGGCCGCCAATGGGCGGTGATCTTTTTTTATGGGGGAGATTTTTTGCCGGTGAGCACCACCGAGTTACAACAATTGGCAGGGTTGCAATCGGAGTTCGCTGCCCGGGGGGTCCAATTGATGGCGGTGAGCAGGGACGCCTTACCGGTGCATCTGGCCTATCTGGAGCATCTGAGCCGACACCCGGGGCCGGAGATCAAATTCCCGCTGGGTACCCTGCCCGGGAGCGCCCGAAAAATGATTTTGATTTTAGCGCCCGGCGGCGAGCAAAAGGCGCTTTTTCATTACCCTGACGATACCGGTGTGAATTTTACCGAAGTTTTGCGCACGCTGGCCGCCCTGCAAACGGGCAGACCCACCCCGGCGGGTTGGGTGCCCGGAGCTGGCACGCTGTTGCCACCGCCGGAAACCCGGGAACAAAGCCAGCTTTTTATGCAGGAATCAGAACGCAAAGGCCACATCTGCATCGATTGGTATCTATGCTATGAAAGCCAAGAAGGGGAAAACCTTTTGTAAAAGGTTTTCCCCTTCAGGCAATTTTTTCAGTTTGAACGTTTTTGAGGATCATAAGAAACTTTTTCTTATGGCTCCCGTTACTCTGTTCTCAAGGCAATGACAGGGTCTTTTTTAGCAGCCACACCGGAGGGAATCAAGCCCGCCACAAAGGTGAGCACCATACTGATCATCACCAAAATCACTGCGCCGGCGGCAGGCAGAACCGCATTCAGTTCGGGAATGCCGGTTACGGCGTGGAGGATTACATTGATCAACATATTCAGTAGCAGGGTAACCCCGATGCCGATGGCGCCGGCGGTGAAGCCCACAATCAGGGTTTCGGCGTTAAAGACCATTGAGATATCCTTTTTAGAGGCACCGATGGCCCGCAGAATGCCGATTTCCTTGGTACGTTCCAGCACGGAGATATAGGTGATGATCCCGATCATAATGGAGGACACCACCAAAGAGATGGCTACAAAGGCGATCAGCACATAGGAAATGGCATTGACGATGGTGGTAACGGAGGACATCAGCAGCGCCACATAATCGGTATAGGTGATCATTTCTTCTTCAGACTTCCCTTTGTTATAATCCTCGATAGCCTTGGCGATCATATCCTTATCCTCGAAGGTGGAGGCAAACAGGTTTACGGCAGAGGGACTGTTGAGATCCACATAGCCCAGTTTTTTCAGGTTCTCTTCCAGAGTAGCCTCGGAAAGGGTGGCGGGCATATGGGCATCATAATATTCCACCAGCTGTTGCTCGGTATAACCGGGCATTGCGCCCTCCAGCATTGCTGCCAGCTGGGCGGCAGGCACGTTGGCCAACCGGGCGGTGACCTGGGCGGAATACTGGGCGGTGACCTGCTTTTTCAATTCGTCTTTCACATAAGCGATGAGGGTTTCATCGTCCATGGAAGCAATATAATCGGTAATGGTTTTTTCGTCCATTTCGGTGGATTCCAAAGCCGCGGCCTTCACCTGGGCTTCGATAGAGGCCCGATCCTGGCCGGCCAGCATCCCGCCCACGGTCTGTTCCAGATATTCAGCGCTGGGAGTGGTGGCGATTTTGGTATAAAGATCGGCTTTTTGAGCGGAGTCCAAGCCGGACACATAATTTTTAAACTCGGTTGCTTTTTCGGCGTTGGTGGGTTCCACTTCCTCGCCGGTGGCAAAGGGCAGGCCGGTGAAGATATCGATTTTCTCATCCGCCAGTTGCGCCTTGACCGGCTCTTTTTCCTTTGCGGCATTGGCCACATATTCGGTCAGGGCGGTGGTATAGCCGATGGAGCCCTGCATCATCGAACTGCTATCTCCATTGGGGCGCAGGATGCCGGAGATCTTCAACTGCAGGCCGTTGTCATAAAGGAACCGCAGGCCGGTTTCGCTGGCGGAAATATCAGTGGCGATGCCGGTTTCCTCATTATATTGATAATAATCGGCAGAAAGCACCAGCCGATAATCCCGGGCGCACATTTCCTCATAGGTCCAGGAGCGAGGAGTAGCATCCACCTCGCCTCCGTTCATATAGGTTTTCATCATATCCTGCATTTCTGCTTCGGTTACCAGACCTAATGCGTAAAGGCAGATATCGGAGACTTCGTTATTCTGATCCAGGATCAAAACGATCTCGTTTTCTTTTTCGGGCCAATGGCCATGGATCAGGTCGTACTGTTCCTTCACCAGGGGGCTGACCAGGGCATCGTCTTCCCCATCCAGCAATTCTTCCCAAACATTAAAGCCCTGTTGATAGCTGCTCATCATAGTGCCGCTACCGCTCATTGTTTCACCAAAAAGCCCTTGCATCATTTCCATTACATCGGATTTGACGATGGCATCTTCATCATCCTTGGTATAGATATTAAAATCCAGATCATAGGAATACTGAATGGCATTGAGATAAGGGGTGATTCCGTTATCTTCCGCCTCCAGATAGGTCTTGAAGCTTTTGAGATCGTTGGTTTTGGTGTTGGAATCGGAAAGGGCGTTCATCATCTCATAGATTCCGGCGCTGGAGTAGACCTTATCGGTATCGTGCTTCAGCTCGCCGGGCTTGGCATCCATCACCTGCATCAACGCAGAGGAAAGATCCACCGTTTCCGACTCGATGGAGATGGGATAGGAGGTTAAGGTTTCCTCCTGCACGCCGTTAATATAGGCCTGCACCCCCTGAGAAACGGAAAGAATCAGGGCGATGCCGATGATACCGATGGAACCGGCAAAGCTGGTCATAAAGGTTCTGCCCTTTTTGGTGAGCAGATTATTGAAGGACAAGGTCAGGGCAGTGAAAAAGCTCATAGAGGTTTTTTCATTTTTGTTCTTTTTCTTTGCCTTTTTCACCGGTGCGGGAGCTTCCTCTATCGGTTCCGGTTCATAGGGATCGGTATCGGATAAAACCTGCCCATCCAGCAAGCGGATGGTACGGCTGGCGTATTGTTCCGCCAGATCCGGATTATGGGTAACCATAATGATCAGTTTATCGGCAGAGATCTTTTTCAGAATCTCCATAATCTGCAAACTGGTTTCACTATCCAAGGCGCCGGTGGGTCCATCGGCCAGGATGATCTTGGGATCATTTACCAGAGCACGGGCAATGGCTACCCGCTGCATTTGGCCGCCACTCATCTGATTGGGACGTTTGTGCAATTGGTCCCCCAACCCCACCTGTTCCAGAGCCTCCTTGGCCCGGCGACGACGCTCGGACTTGGAAACGCCGGACAACGTAAGTGCCAGTTCCACATTGGAAAGCACCGTTTGATGAGGGATCAGATTATAACTTTGGAACACGAAGCCGATGGAATGATTACGGTAGGCATCCCAATCCGCATCCTTAAAATCCTTGGTATGGCGGCCGGCGATCACTAGATCGCCCTCATCATAGCCATCCAGGCCGCCCACGATATTCAAAAGGGTGGTTTTACCACATCCGGACGGGCCCAACACCGCCACAAATTCGCTGGAACGAAAATGCATGGTAACGCCCTTCAGGGCTTCTACTACATTTTCGCCGATCCGATAGGATTTTTTGATCTGTTCAAGACTTAACAATTCTCATTCTTCTTTCTGTATAAGATTTTTTCATTATAATCCCATATTTTGACTTTTTCAATCGAATTTTATGGATTTCACGGAATATTCATAAAAAATGCGGAAGATTTTCATCTTCCGCATCTTATGATTCCTTCCGGCGTTAAGATTGCATCCACCGGTCGATCCCATTTCTCCGTGGGGAGGGCAGGCAACAATTGTTCTGAATAGCAAACACCCCAGTAGGCGGGGCGACTTTTCAAGTCGGCCATGTAACGATCGTAATAGCCCTTGCCATAGCCCAAGCGGCTTCCATCGGGTGAAAAAGCCAAGCCCGGCAGCAAGATCAGATCCTTTGATGTTGGGATCACCACTTCGCCGTCCTGAGGTTCCGGAATGCCCCGATAGCCCACCTGAAATGCGCCGCCCAGAACAAATTCCATTTTTTCTTCATCCAACACCCGGGGAAAGGCAATGTTCTTCCCGGCAGCGCGAGCCATCATTGCAATTGGTTCCAGGCTCAGCTCGCCGCCGAAGGCCACATAGCAAAAGATCGTTTGAGCGCTATCGAAAACCGCGCGCTGCGCCAAGCGGTAGGCACAAGCCTCCGCCGCTTCTTTTCGTTGCTCTGCAGACAGTGCGTTTCGCAGAGCGATCATTTTTTTCCGCAGTTCTTGCTTTATCATATCTCTTCCAACGATTTATTCAGGAATGCTCGGGTTTTGGGGCTTTGGGGATTGCCGAACACCTCTTCCGGGGTCCCCTGTTCCTCGATGATGCCGTCCGCCATGAAGATGACCCGATCGGATACATTACGGGCAAATTCCATTTCGTGGGTGACGATAATCATCGTACATCCGGTATTTTTTAGGTTTTTGATTACCTTGAGCACCTCGCCGGTAAGTTCGGGATCCAGGGCAGAGGTAGGTTCGTCAAAACAAAGGATATCCGGTTCCAGAGCCAAGGCCCGGGCAATGGATACCCGCTGCTGTTGGCCGCCGGAAAGCTGCTGAGGATAGTTATTCATCCGATCCTCCAGCCCCATCCGGATCAAAAGGCTTTTGGCCTTTTCTTCAATCTCTTTATGAATCTCTTTACGGTGGACTTTATAATCCGGGCGTTCCTTGGCTTGAAGTTCCAGAGCCAGCATCACATTTTTAAGAGCGGTATACTGGGGGAACAGGTTAAAGGATTGGAACACCAACCCGAAGTGCAACCGTTTTTTGCGGATCTCATCATCCTTGACGGTCTTCTTTTCGTTTGCATCAAAAAGGGTTTCTCCATCCAGCACAAATGAGCCTTGATCAGGGGTTTCTAAAAAATTCAGGCAACGCAGCAGGGTGGTTTTACCGCTGCCGGAGGAGCCAATGATAGAAAGAGCCTGTCCCTTTTCCAGATCGAAGCTGATATCCTCCAGCACCCGGGTGGCGCCGAAATGCTTTTCAATATGATTGACTTCCAAAAATGACATTTCTAACCACCTCCTATGCCTGGAAATAATCCAATTTCTTTTCTAATTTGCCCAAAAGAACGGTGAGCAGACCGTTAAAGATCAGATAGTAAACCGCAGTAAAGAACAGGGGCCAGATCTGACCGGCAATGCCGTGGCTGCCCTTCATAAAGGCCTGCCCTGCCCAAATGATCTCTTGCAGGGCAATGATCCGGGCCAGAGAAGTATCCTTCACCAGGGTGATAATTTCGTTGGACATCGGGGGAACGATACGCTTGATCATCTGCATCAGGGTAACCTTGAAAAAGATCTGCCCCTTGGTCATTCCCAAAACCTGGCCGGCTTCCAGCTGGCCTTTGGGAACCCCTTGGATGCCGCCCCGATAAATTTCGGAAAAATAGCATGCATAGTTCAAAACGAAAGCCACCGCCGCGGCAGTAAAACGGCCCCCTTCCCCGCTGCCCCAGATATTCAGATTGAATACCAGACCCGGGAAATAATAGATGATCAGCAACTGGATCATCAACGGGGAGCCCCGTACCAGCCACACCACAAATTTAGTGAGCCCTTTTAAGGGTTTGAATTTGCTCATAGAGCCAAAGGATATCACCAGCCCCAGAGGGATCGCACCGACCAGAGTGACGAAAAATAATTTTAAAGTTTGCAAAAAACCCACGTTCAACGCATTGAATACGGTGGGAAATTGCTCCGCAAACATTTTGAGCCAATCCAGAATGGATTGTAAAAAATCAAATAGATCCTGCATAGTTCCTCTTTCATACCGCCAAAAGCAGAGAGCGGAACGAGCCCGCTCTCTGCTTTGTTTTTTTATGAGTTTTAATTATTTCTGTTCGATCAGAGCAGCCTGAACGCCATAGGTTTCGGCAGCCTTGGTCATGGTGCCATCGGCATAAGCTTCAGCAAAATATTTGTTCAGTTCGCTTACCAGGTCGCTTCCCTTACGGAAACCAACGCCGTATTCTTCGCTATTCAGAGCTACGGTATAAACCATATCGGCATAGCTGGTACCTTCACCAACCATAGCGCCGGCCATCAAAGAGTCGATGATTGCGGCATCAGCGGTACCGGCAGCAACTTCCATCAAAGCGGTAGCCTGATCCTTAACGGAGGTGGCGGTGAAGCTGTTGGCGGTGGCCATCTTTTCACCGGCGGAACCGGCTTCAACAGCGAACTTCAGTTCCTTGCAGGCTTCGGCGGTCTGATACTTATCGGCAACACCCTTCTTTACAACCACAACCTGAGCATTGTTGCAATAAGCATTGGAGGTGGCCATGGCAGCCTTTACCTCATCGGTAAGGGTCATACCGTTCCAAACGCAATCGATGTTTCCGCCATCCAGTTCCAGAACCTTATTGTCCCATTCGATTTCGATAAACTCAACATCCACACCCAGTTTCTTGGCAAAGCCCTTGGCCATATCGGCATCGAAGCCGACCCACTCATCGCTGCCCTCTACCTTATAGTCCATAGGAGCGAAATCGGTGATACCAACCACCAACTTGCCGGCTTCCTTCACAGCAGCCAGGTCGGATTCCTTTTTACCGCAGGCAGCCAAGGTCAGCATCATCGCAACAACGGCCAACAGGGCCAATACTCTTTTCATCATTTTCATGGGTTTTATCTCCTTTTTAATGCTTTAATTCGTTAAAGTGATGCTATGATAACATAAGATTCTTGTTTTGTCAATCCCTTTTTGAAATTATTTTAAAATAATTTTGGACATTTTCATATTTATAGATTATAATGAAATTAATACGAAGAAAAAGGAGAGTTTCTGCCCTATGAAACGAGCAGTTGCATTATTGATTTTGGGGGCGTTGGCTTTGGGGCTGACTGCCTGTAATAAAGAGGTGGACCCCACCATTGAACCCGCCAAACCCAGCGATTATATTACCCAGAATAAAACCGAAGAGGAGCAAGCCAACCTGAAACAGGAGTTGGTGCCCTTTTGGGAAGAGCAACCGGAAATGAAGGTGGAAGATGCAAAAGAGATCCTTGAAAAAAAGGATGTGGATGTGACCACCGAAGAATACCGCCAAGCGGTTTATACCGTAAACGAGGACAAGGCCACCCAAGTGGTGAAGGAAGCCTTTGAAAACAAGATCCAGACCCCCCAGGTGAAAGAGCTTTTCAGCGGCATCGCTTTTAAGTTTATTGAAGGGGATTCCTTCAAAAGCACCGAGGTAGCCAAGCAATTAAGCAAGCTGGGCACGTATGCTCTGAACCCGGATGCCGGTTATTATTGGTTCACCTTCCACGACCGGACCCTGGCCCAATCGGCAGCAGGGATCGAGGATGGACGTTCCCTGAAGGAATATCTGTTTGTATTGGAATGGTTACTGGCAGATCCCAATGTAGAAGTGATGGCGTTGGAAAACTGATGAAAATCGTTGTTTTAGACCGAAAAACCTTGGGAGATGATATTGATCTTTCTCCCTTATATGAATTTGGCGAGGTGGAATGTTACCCCCATTCCAAGCCGGAGGAGATTGGCCCCCGGTGTATGGATGCAGATGTGGCGGTGGTGAACAAGATGCGGATGGATGGCGAAACCTTGAAAGGGGTCACCAAGCTGAAGCTGATCTGTGTGGCCGCCACCGGCTATGATAACATCGACCTGAACTATTGCCGGGAACAAAGGATTGGCCTTTGCAACGTGCCCGGCTATTCCACCGAAAGCGTGGCCCAGATCTCCCTGGCTATGGTGCTTTCCTTGGTGAATCACCTGCCCCAATATCGGGAACTGGTTCATTCGGGCCAATATACCCGGGACGGCATTGCCAATCGGTTGACCCCTGTTTACCGGGAACTTTCGGCCCTGACTTGGGGCGTTGTCGGAGGCGGGGGTATCGGCGGTCGGGTTGCTCAATTGGCCCAAGCCTTGGGTTGCCGTGTGCTGATGCATCGGCGGCAGGAAGACCCCCATTTTGAAACAGTGGATATGGATACCCTTTGCCGGGAATCAGACATTATCTCTTTGCACGTGCCCTTGAATGAGGGCACCCGCAATCTGATCAGCCGGGAACGGATCGCTTTGATGAAGCCCACCGCCGTTCTGGTGAATACCGCCCGGGGAGCGGTGACCGACGAAGAAGCCCTGGCAGATGCCATTTTGGAAAACCGCCTGGGGGGCTTGGGGGTGGACGTTT
>JAZOXD010000040.1:0-3614 GCA_045659565.1 Eubacteriales bacterium
GAGTAAGCGAGGCGCTTACGCCAAGACGAAAAGTAAAAAGAAAAACAACCTGACCACCGAAAAACGGTTCGAGTTTGCAGCCCGTAGTGGTAGCTTTGGGGTTACCATCACCGTATTGATGCTGGTGGTAACCGTGGGAACTGCGGCTTTGATCTATAGTCGCCCCATTCTGGAATTGGATCAGGTGCGTCAAAAAATCGATTCCATCTCTACCCAGGTGATGAACGTCATCTTCCGCAAGACCTACGAAAAGCAAGAAAACGTGGCCGGTTATATGGAAGAAGGCGAGCTTTTGGGTCTGGGTGCCCCCACCTTCCGTCATTTAAAGGTGGGCACCGTTTCCTCCCAGACGTCTAACCCGGTGTACCTGCGGTATCAGACCGGTGTGAAGCTGACTGAACAGGGTTGGACCATTGCCGATTCTGCCTTCAACGAAAATTACGAGGAATTGGTTGGCTTTACCTTCTGTGAATATACCCAGTACTATAATTATCTGCGGCTGGTTTCTCCCAAGGGCGATCCCCTGACCGCCGGCTTGGATAATACCGATAGCGAGGAACTGGGCTATCTGACCGGCCAGGTCACTTTCCGTCCGGAATATAAGGTTAGTAATTATCTGGGTCTGACCTACGGTGCCACCGCCCAGGCTCCCTTGAGTGAATATACCGAACTGGAACGGATCAATGATACCATGCTGTATCATAATGATGAACCCAAGGAACGGGCTTATATGTTCCGCACCGCTCTGCCGGTGTATAGCAGCAACGTTTTCCTTTCCTCCTTTAATTCATACTATAATGGCTATATAAATCTGCGGACCACCCATGGCGACCAGGATGAATATATGAGCCAGGAACAGGCCTACAGCACCTTTGTGTATCGTACCTACCTGGATCAGCCGGAAAAACTCAGCCTGGTAGTGGGTAAACTGGCTCGTGAGATTACCGCCCCTTATCCCAACCGTTTGGAAAAGACACAGGCTATTGAGCGGTATCTGGTTACCAATTATAAGTATGCCAACGTGCGCCAGCGGCTCACCCGCAAAGATGGTTCTGCCGCCGATTCTTACGATTATATCAACTACTTCCTTTTCCAAAACGAAAAAAAGGAAGGCCATTGCACCCTGTTTGCTACTTCTATGGTGGCAATGCTGCGGGAAATCGGTATTCCTGCCCGGGTGGCTACCGGTTATTATGTCGGCACCCAGATGCTGGATCTGGAAAGCTTTGCCGGAAATGTATACGACGATAACTATCACGCTTGGGTAGAGGTTTATTTTGAAGGCGCCGGCTGGCTGCCCTTTGAACCCACCCCCGATTACGGCGAAGCTAAAAACTATTATCTGCTGGAACAGCGGGATAAGGGTGAGGATCCCGAAAAGGATGTAAACATCAAGGTGGTTTATGTGGATCCGCCTGAAGGCTGGGTTAAATACACCAACGAACTGCCCGATCCCACCGGTATCGAAACCAATGACCAAAATCTCAAAAATCAATACCTCACCAATCTTTTGAACAAAAAGATTCGGGGTCTTTTAGAGGTAGTGGGCTGGATCCTTCTGGTGATCGTGCTGATCGCCGCCGCACTGATTACGGCAGAAATGCTGCGGAAGCGTGCCTTGCGAAGGGTACAGACCGACGATGCCAAAACCGGCATCAAGCGGGGGTATTTCCTGGTTCTGCGGCTGATGCAGTTGAAGGGCTTTAAGTTCTTCGAAGGGGAACTTCTGGAGGATTACGCCAAACGCGCGGATAACCTGCGGGTGGTGGAAAACGGTTCGATGCAGGCCATTGTGCCCCTCTTCCAAAAGGCTCTTTATTCCGATCTGCCCTGCACGGAAGAAGAACGTGCCTTTGTTTGGGGCTATGTGCGGGAACTGGATAAGACGATCTTCCGCAACGCTAACCCCTTTATCGCCTTCTTCTATAAGTTGGTTTTGGGTCAAAAACCCAAGCGTAAGGGCTTGGTGTGGAACTTCCTATGAGAAGCTTCAACATCACCAGAAACGACGCCGACCAGCGGCTGGATAAGTTCGTCTTGAAGGTGGCGGGGAATCTGAGCCCCTCTCTGATGTATAAGTACCTGCGAAAAAAGGCGATTAAGGTCAACGGCAAACGGGCGGAAGGGAATACCCGCCTGGCTGAAGGCGACTTGGTGGAACTGTATATCAACGACGAATTCTTTACCGAAAAGAATGTGGACTTCCGGTCCATCGGCTATCAGCCCCGGTTGCAGGTGGTCTACGAGGATGAAAACCTGATGCTGGTGGATAAAAAGCCGGGGATTCCGGTCCACGCAGACGATCACGGTGCCCGGGATACGCTGATCAATCATATTCTCCTTTATCTTTATGAAAAAGGGGAATATGACCCTCAAAAGGAACTTTCCTTCACTCCGGCCCTCTGTAACCGGCTGGATAAAAATACCGGCGGAATCGTGATTGTGGCCAAAAACGCCGCAGCCGGCCGCGCCCTTTACGAGATCGTAAAGTACCGGCAGGTGGAAAAGCGGTATCTGACCCTGGCGCTGGGGAATTTTAAGAAAAAACAGGCTACCCTGAAGGCTTATCTCCAAAAGGATGCCAAAGCGAATATGGTTACGGTGATTGATCAACCCCGAGAGGGCTATAAAGAGATCATCACTCGTTATCAAGTCCTGCGGGAAAAGCCCGGCCTTTCTTTGGTGGAAGTGGAGTTGGTCACCGGCCGTACTCACCAGATTCGGGCCCACCTGGCCCATATCGGCCATCCGGTGGCCGGAGATCTGAAGTATGGCACCGGTGCGGCGAACAAGGGCTTACCCTTTAAGCATCAGGCGCTGTATGCCTATTCCCTGGAATTCAAGCTTCCGCCGGATCACTTCCTTTCCTACTTGAACGGTAAAGTCTTTAAAGTTCCCACCGTCTATTTCGAAAAATATTTATAACTCAAACTCTTTTTGTGAAAAGAGTTAAGCATCCCAAAAACTTTCAATTCAAAAAGCGTGGAACCATTTTGTATGGTTCCACGCTTTTTGTTTTTTACTTACTATATGATTTAAAGTTTGAAAGGTTTCGAAGGGTCTAAGGGAAAACTCTTTACAAAAGGTTTTCCCTTTATTTCGTTCCCGTCGAGCCAAAACCGCCGGCGGCCCGGTCGGTGGCGGGCAGGGTGTCGGTTACTTCGAATGTTGCCTGGGGGCAGGGGAGCAGTACCAGCTGGGCGATCCGCTCGCCGGCCTCAACGGTCTGGGTGGTTTGGCTTTGATTGTAAAGAGCCACCATCACCTCTCCCCGGTAATCTGCGTCAATCACCCCAACCTTGTTGGCGGGCGCCAGACCTCGCTTGGTTGCCAAGCCACTGCGGGCAAAGATAAAGCCGCCGTAGCCCTGGGGAATGGCCATTGCCAGACCGGTACGGATCAGCTTGGTCTCGCCGGGCTGAATTTCTGCGCCCACCAGGGCATAAAGATCGGCACCGGCTGCATCAGCAGAGCCATAGGTGGGCAAGGTTGCCCGTTCATCCAGTTTTTGAACCGCTAATTTCATTCTTCCTCCCCGGATCCTTCGGGGGAAGGACCCTCTTCATTATTTTGGTTGTCCTGTGGTTGGTCATTGTCTGTGGGCAGGTCATCTT
>JAZOXD010000041.1:0-2796 GCA_045659565.1 Eubacteriales bacterium
GATCAGGGAACTGACCCATCCATTGGAAAAGATATCCTCCGTGGCCAGGTAGTAGACAGGATCCCGCATCGATAAACCGATAAAAAACTGATCGAACACCGTTTGGTGGTTACAAAGGATCAGATATTGGCGGCGCTGTTCCTCACGAAAAGGGACGATCTCTGCCCCGAATTTCAACTGACAATAGGGCTTGAGCAACCAACCCACCAGGTTCCGCACCACCCGATGGCGGGGTTTGATCCATTTTTTCTTTTTTGTACTCATAAGATCACCTCAAAGATCAGATAACAAAGCCCATAGATCACAGGTTGATGGGCCAGATAAATCATCAAAGAATGGCGCCCCAGAAATTCCAGAGGCTTACAGGAAATCGCCGAAAGTCCCTTCAGCCAGCCCTGTTTTTCAAAAATCAGGTGGCCGAAAGCGCCCATCCAATAGGAAAAGAGCCAAGGTAACAGCGGCACGTAATCCGTCGAAAAAAAGCGGCGAGGTTGGAACCCGAAAAAGGCAGTGAAGGTGTTGGCGTAAAGAACCTTTGGCAATCGAATCCGCCAAAGCTCGCCTAAACCGAACCAGCCCAGTTCCACGTTTTGGAACAGCAAGAACAAAACCAAACAAAGGGCAAAGCCCAGCCATGGATTCAGTTGGCGAAAGGGCTTTTCCAAAGGGATCGTAACCAGCATTGCCACACCGATCAAAGCCAGTACCCCATGGATAATAGCCTGGTCGGGCATCAAAAAGACAGTTACCAGACTGACCACACAGGCGGCGCCCATCACCATCAACGCCCGCTTCAGTTTTTTGCGGCTTAAAAAGAAGCAAAAGCCCGCAAGAAGAATAAAGAGCCAACGAATGCTCAATTGCCAGACTTCTGCTCCGGCAGAGCGAAACCAGCCAACGGGCAGATCATAAACGTAGACCAGATCCCAAAGGGCGTGATAGGCCACCATCATCAATATGGCGATGCCCCGCAGGGCATCGATCAGCGTATAACGGGTGCGGCTCATAGCATCAGAAGGGCCAATAGATCAGCAAAACCGCCAGGCCGATATGTAACACCAAAAATACCGGCAGGCCGATGCGAAAGTACCAATGGCGGGTCTTATGGCGGAAGCAGTTCATTCCCAAAAGGGCGCCGGCGCTTCCAAAACAAAGAGCGGAAAGAAGCAACGTTTTTTCGGAAATACGGTAGCTGCCCTTTTTGGCTTTATATTTATCGACCCCCATCATCACAAAAGTGATCAGGTTCCACACCAAAAGCAAGCCGACCAACAGCAACAGATATTTCACCAAAAACATCCTCCTTCCCCATTTTAATTTATCCTATTATAACATATTTATGGTGACAAATCAACATTTTAACATTAATTTGGGTTATGTTCTTTCATTGTCGGGCGAATTGGAGCAAACTAAAAAACACCCCGAGGAGGGGTGTTTTCAGTTACAGTTTTGAATCCATTGCAGTTGGGCTTCGTTGAACCAGGCTTCGGGGTTCCGAAGCAGGGCGTCTTCAAAGCCCCGAATGACCCCTGCAGCGCCTTCTTCCACCGGCTGAGGAAAATAAAATTCCGGGCTGACAACGGGCTACAGCACCGCCACGTCCACCTTCATCCGGTCGTAACGTTCGATCAGTTCTTCCGCTGTTTGAAAGCCATATTTGGGCGGACGCTTGCGATAAGCGTGGGAATGAATATCGATAAACATGGGCCCCCTCCTTTTGAATCTATTATAGAAAGAAAAAATGAGTTTGTCAATCGAAAGAGCGGGCAAGGCGGTAAATCAGATCGAAGGCAAGCTTCAGATCCGCCATGGTGCAATGGTTTTGCACAAAATGGGTAGTACAGCAGATCCACCGCTTACCCTTCAGGAGCCCGAAGACCCGGCGAATCTCTGCCAGCAGCTCATCCTGCGGGAGCAGACCCAGCGCCGTTTGAACACAAACGCCGCCCAGGATGGCAAAGCGATCGGCATAGTTTTCCAGATACAGATCGTAGGACATTCCGGCACTTTCCTGCCAGGGGTGAATCATATCAAAGCCAAGCTCGGCAAGATCATCGGTCACCGCCTTGATGCATCCGTCCGAATGGAGGCTGACCAGCATCCCCTTGGCGTGAACGTAGTCCACCACCCGCTTTAAATTGGGCTTGATCAACTCCCGCCACAATTCGGGGCTGAACATCAGATCCCGCTGGGAGCCCCAATCGTCGGAAATATGCACGCAATCGATCCCCAGTTCCGCACAGCAATCCACGTAACCCAGCAGCCATTCTGCCTGCCTGGCGTATAGTTCAGCGATCTCCTCCGTATACATCAGCAGGTACATCAGGTGATTTTCGATGCCGAAGATCCCGTTGTAATATTCAAAAAAGCCGGGACTTTGCAGGTAGCAAAAGCGATCCCGAGCCTGATGATGGGCAAGGTCGTTTTTGACCTTGGACCAATCCTGGTCCGCAGCGGGATAAAAAGTTCCCTCCTGCAATAAAATGTCCGGGGTCAGTTCCTCGTAGCGTTCCTTTAAAGAAGGGACAACTTCCTTTTTATTAAGGGGAACCGGGGCGCCGAAAATATGAGCCATATCAAATCCATAATGATCCTCAAAAGCGGCAACGGAGCCGTATTCCCGGGTAATTTCCTCCGAAAGATTCGCACTGACCCAGCCGTAGATAGGTGTTCTGTCCACCGGTTCGCCCCGAAGGGTGCGAAGGACTCGTTCACGTGATGTCATAAAGATTTTCTCCCTTTTTATATTTCACTTGTATTTTATTATAGCATAAAGTCGGAGGCCAAGCGGTCTTA
>JAZOXD010000042.1:0-2522 GCA_045659565.1 Eubacteriales bacterium
CCAAACCCATCGTTGCTGTAAAGGGTGGCTGCGCTACCCAGCAAAAAGGCCAGTAAAATGATCTGCAGCAGGCTGAAGATACCGCCCTTATTTTTCATTTTCTTTGGCGATGATGGCATTAACCCGACGCTCGTGGCGACCACCGGCTTCAAATTCAGCGCTGAAATAGTTTTCAACGATCATCTGGGCCAGTTCGATGCCCAATACCCGGGCGCCCATGCAAAGGATGTTGCTGTTATTGTGAACAACGGTCATCTTTGCAGAAAAGCAATCGTTACAAACAGAGGCGCGGATGCCCTTGACCTTATTGGCGGCAATGCTCATCCCGATGCCGGTGCCGCAAACCAGAACGCCCTTATCGGCTTCGCCCTTGGAAACAGCCTCGGCCACCAAAAAGGCAGCGTCGGTATAATCGCAGCCGTCCACAGTGCCATCATAGATGATCTTATTCTCCACACCCATGGAATTTAACTTTTCGGAAATTACCGGCAACCATTCGGTACCGGCCTTATCACAACCCAATACAACCATTTTCTTATTCTCCTTTTTCTTTTTTCTCGCGCTCCATCCGTTCCCGTTCCGCCTGGGATAAGCGGAAGTAGGAAGGAATCAGCCGTTCCGGAGGGACAGGTTCCACAAAGGACGCCGCTTGGGCAATGCTTGCCCCCAGGATCTGATTGTTTTCGCTCATCATGATATTTTCCCCATCTGCCAGTTCCTCCAGCAGATAGGCGCCATCGCCCAAAAGAACCACCGGCTCTTTTAAAGCGTTGATCAACTCTTTAGCTTCCTCCACCGAGCAGGCCCGGTCGGAAATGCGCACCTCTGGTGCGCCGTTTACAAAGGCATACGCCCCCATATAGACCTGGCGGCAACGAGCATCCAGCAAAGATACGGCCACCCGTCCGCCGGCCCGCTCATTGAAGGCCAAGGCCATCAGGGTAGGAACCGGGATGCAAGGGCGCCCCAGGGCCATCCCTTTGACCAGGCTGCAGCCGATCCGCAGGCCGGTGAAGGAACCGGGGCCGCAGGTGACGGCGAATTCGCCAATCTCCTTTAAGGGGATACCGGCTTTTTTTAAGGTGTCGTCCACCAGGGGCAGCAACATCTGGCTATGGGTGAGGCCTGCATCCGCAAAGCCTTGGGCCAAAATAGCCTGCCCATCGCTTACCGCTACCGCCGCAGTTTTACCGGCACTATCGATACTTAACCGTTTCATTCGTTCTTCTCCAATCTGAGGATCCGCTCCCCTTCCCCATCGCCATAGGTAAGGGTCAGACGCCAGGCATCTGCCGGCAGTTCGGATTCGATATGTTCGCTCCATTCGATCAGCATCAGCCCGCAGCCCAAGTAATCGTAGTATCCGGTGCTGAACAGGCTATCCGCCCCATCCACCCGGTACATATCGAAATGGTAGATGGGAAAGGGACCTTGATATTCATGGACCATGGCGAAGGTGGGGCTTGTGATTTCGTCTTCCACCCCCAGGGCTTCGCACAAAAAGCGGGTGAAGGTGGTTTTGCCGGCACCCAGATTGCCAAAATAAGCAATGGTTTCGGTTCCTTTAAGCATCCCGGCGATCTCCCGGGCGACCGCCCTGGTAGCTTCCGGGCTGTTACAATGATAGACCTTTTCCATTCACCTGCTCCCTTCTGTAAAAATCAAAAACAAATACTTTCAGCAGTACATACTGACAGTACACATCATTATAACATAGCGCTCTGCGTTTTTCAAGTTATAAATAGTTCTTGTTATTTTAAAAATATATTGTTATAATATTATAAGACTTTTGAGGAAAGGAGCTGAAGAAAACGGAACAGGTAAAATTGCTGTTACGGCATATTATCAGCCGGATCGATTGGATCCTGATGGGATTGATGTTGGTCGCCTGTGCCTTCGGCGTGGTGTTGATCAATTCGGCCACCGCCACCTTCAGTTCCAACCGGATGCTGATCGTACAGATCGGGGGGATCTGCATCGGAACCTTTATGGCGTTGGTCATCCTGACGCTGGAGCACGATAATCTGGCCCGATTTTCCATCCCCATTTACGGCCTTTGCATTTTGTTGCTGGTAGCCACCCTGATCTTTGGCAAGGAGGTAATGGGCAACAAAAACTGGATCTCGCTGGGGCCCATTAATGTGCAACCCTCGGAGTTTGTAAAGATTGGATTTATATTGACATTTTCCAAGCATCTTTCCAAAGTGAAGGAAGAGATCAACCATCCCCGCACCCTGATCCCCCTGGGATTACATTTCGGTGTGATTGTGGGATTGGTGGCCATGGAGGGGGATTTGGGAACTGCGCTGGTTTTTGTGTTTATCTTCGCAATGATGCTCCTTTCCGCAGGGCTCCATTGGGGCTATTTTGCGGCGGCTATCGGAACGGTTTGCCTGGCGGCACCTTTCATTTTCGCAGTACATATATCTGTATGATCGGGTTGTCGTTTTTGCCCTTTTTTATTGTAGCAGCAATACGGAAGGAAGTGGGCACGGACTGGCAGATCTATCTGGATTTTTATA
>JAZOXD010000043.1:0-1383 GCA_045659565.1 Eubacteriales bacterium
AAGAACTCCGTGAATACGGAGTAGAACCCATTATTGCAGATCCCGTTGCCGATGCGTCTGAGGCAAAACAGTTGTATGGCATTGAATTTGTATCTCTCAGTGAGATCCGTAATATGGATGCAGTGATTCTGGCGGTTGCTCACGATGCGTTTGCCGGGTTTAAGATGACAGATTTAGATGGCTTTTTCGGCCCGGGTCAAAAAGTATTGTTGGATGTAAAGGGTCTGCTGAACCGCGATGAATATGAGCAAGCAGGCTATACTTATTGGAGGCTGTAAGTAATGGGCTATAAAACCCTGAAATTTCCTGAAAATTCGCTCTTTTTGGTTACTGGTGGTGCCGGGTTTATCGGTTCCAACCTGTGCGAGGCTATTTTGAGTATGGGCTACCGTGTTCGCTGTTTGGATGATCTTTCCACCGGTAAACAGGCTAATGTGGATTTGTTTATCGAACACCCAAACTATGAATTTATGAAAGGGGATATCAAAGATTTTGATACCTGCCTGGCTGCCTGTGATGGTGTGGATTATGTTTTAAACCAGGCCGCCTGGGGCAGTGTCCCCAGATCCCTCGAAATGCCGCTGTTTTATTGCGCTAATAATATTTCAGGTACTTTGAATATGCTGGAAGCGGCCCGGCAAAAAGGGGTTAAAAAATTCGTTTATGCCTCCAGTTCCTCTGTGTATGGAGATGAACCTCACCTTCCTAAAACCGAGGGGGTAGAGGGGAATCTGCTTTCACCCTACGCACTCACCAAACGTTGCGATGAAGAATGGGCTAAGCAGTATACAATGCATTATGGCTTGGATACCTATGGTTTGCGATATTTCAACGTGTTTGGTCGGCGGCAAGATCCCAACGGTGCCTATGCGGCAGTGATTCCTAAATTCATTAAGCAGCTTTTGAATGATGAGCAACCCACTATCAACGGTGATGGTAAGCAATCTCGGGATTTTACTTATATCGAAAATGTGATCGAAGCCAATCTGAAGGCTTGCGCTGCCCCCCATGAGGCGGCCGGGCAAGCCTATAATGTGGCCTACGGTGGCCGGGAATACCTGATCGATATTTATTATACGCTGACCCAAGCGTTGGGAAAAAATATCGAGCCCCATTTCGGTCCGGACCGTAAGGGAGATATCAAACATAGCAATGCCAATATTTCCAAGGCGAAGGAACTTCTTGGTTATGATCCTGATTACGATTTTGCTCGTGGCCTGAACGAAGCCATTGCTTGGTATAAGGAGAATTTATAATGGGAAAATTTGAGAAGCTCTATGATCTTTCTCCCATATTTTTTCAAAATATGATGGTGTCTGTAAAAGGCTATCTCAATAATCGGGAACGCTATGGCAAAGAATACAATGCATACAAGTCGGATCG
>JAZOXD010000044.1:0-12135 GCA_045659565.1 Eubacteriales bacterium
CCGGCTATATCGGCGATCCCTCCGGTCGAAGCGATATGCGTACTATGATGACGGCGGAAACAATTGCTCATAATTGCGCTTGGTTTAAAAAACAAATGGAGCGGGTTATTGAGTTTGGCGAAGATAAGGCGCTGGTGGTAAACAACGCTGATTGGCTTTTGAAACTGAATTATGTTGATTTGTTGCGTGAGGTTGGCGCCTGCTTCTCTGTTAATAATATGCTGAGAGCGGAATGTTATAAGCAGAGAATGGAAAAGGGCCTTTCCTTCCTGGAATTCAACTATATGATCATGCAATCCTATGATTTCTATCATTTGTTCCAACACTATGGATGCAATATGCAGTTTGGCGGTGATGATCAATGGTCTAATATGCTTGGCGGTACTGAACTGATCCGCAGAAAGCTTGGAAAGAATGCGTGTGCTATGACCATCACTCTTCTGATGAATTCTGAAGGGAAAAAGATGGGCAAAACCGCAAATGGAGCTGTATGGTTGGATCCCAACAAGACCTCTCCCTTTGATTTTTATCAATATTGGAGAAATGTGGGGGATTCTGATGTTCTTAAATGCATTCGTATGCTCACTTTCTTGCCTCTGGAGCAGATCGACGAAATGGATCAATGGGAAGGAAGCCAGCTGAATAAAGCAAAAGAAATCCTGGCTTTTGAGCTGACTAAGCTGGTTCACGGCGAAGAAGAGGCTAATAAAGCTCAGGAAAGTGCTCGCGCACTTTTCGGTTCCGGCAATGCTGAAAATATGCCTACTTATGAGGTGGCCGATGAGGATTATAATGAGGGTCAGATCGGCGTGATTACTCTGCTTGTGAAGAGCGGCTTGGTTACTTCCGGGTCCGAAGGTCGCCGTGCGATTGAACAGGGCGGTGTCAGCGTGGAAGGTGAAAAGATTACCGATGTTAAAAAAGCATATACCAAAGCTGAAATAGAAGCCGGCTTTGTTTTGAAGCGCGGTAAAAAGAAATTTGTTAAGATTCGGTCAAAGTAATGGCGAAAGATACCAAAACGAACGCAATGCGGATTCTGGAACAGAAAAAAATTCCGTTTCGTGTGAATCTTTATGAATGTCCTGAGTTCATTGATGCCGTTCATGTTGCAGATCAATTGGGGCAGGAATATGAAAAATCCTTTAAGACCTTGGTTGCTGTTGGCAAAAGCGGGACCCATTATGTCTTTGTTGTCCCTATTGCGGAGGGATTGGACTTGCGCAAAGGGGCAAAAGCAGTAGGGGAGAAGTCTATTGAATTGATCCATGTGAAAGAGATTTTTGGCTTGACCGGATATATTCGTGGCGGTTGCACACCGATTGGAATGAAAAAGCAATTTGATACCGTCATTGATGAAACGGCACAGTTATTTGATAAAATTATTATCAGCGGCGGCCGGATCGGCGCTCAGATTTTAATGGATCCAATGGATCTTGAAAAGGTGATCCCTTGCAAATTTGAAGATATTGTTGTTTAAACGAAAAGAGCCTATGCTTTTGCATAGGCTCTTTTGCTATTCTTTGATCATTTGCTGATAATTCAGTGGCTTAAATCCTAAACGACGGTAGATCTTTTTTGCGGTTTCGTTATCCTCGGTAACTTCCAGACGAAATCTTGCTGCGGTATCGGAATAAAGTTCTATAATTTCCTTCATTGCTCGGTAGGCGAGCTTATGACCGCGAAATTCGGGCTTTATATAGATTTCTTCGAACCAAACTGTTAATCCGCCACCTTCGTTGGAGTAGGTGTGGCTTAAAAGGCAATAACCGGCGTCTTTTTGCTCGTATCGAATCATATAGGCGTTTACATATGGATCTTTGTCCATTATAGAATTAAAGGTTTTTTCGCCATTTTTGCGGGGAATTGTGTGGAGTACGCCGGGCGTATTATAAAACTCCGCCATCATATCCAAAAATGTCTCGCGGTCCTCAATTTTAAAGAATCGGATCCGTTTGTTATCGGGAATAGGGTTTCGGATCAGGTCAGGGCGTATTTTTTTTGTTAATGCAATGGATTTCTTGTTTTTCCATTCTTCCATCAGGCGATGATTACCTTCGGTCAAAACAGGGGGGACTTCAAGTTCATTCCAAATACGGGGCTGGGTATACTGCGGATGCTCCAACAGCCCGTTGTAGTGACTTTCGTTTGTATAGGAACTTTCTTCCGCTAAAACACCCGGAATCATTCGAGATATGCAATCCACCAGGATGCAGGCGGGAAGTTCTCCACCGGTTAAAACATAGTCGCCGATGGAGATTTCTTCATCGATAACGGTATCGAGTACCCGCTGATCGATTCCTTCATAGTGCCCGCATAAGATAGCCAAATGGCTGTATTGGCTTAACTCAATGGCTTTCTTTTGCGTCAATACATTACCGCGGGGAGAAACATAAACTGTATATGGGCGATGTCCGTTGTTTTTGGCTACCAGATCATTGAAACAATCGTAAATCGGTTGGCATTTCATAATCATCCCACCGCCTCCGCCAAAGGGATAATCATCGACGCGCCGGTGCTTATCGGTGGAATAATCTCTGATGTTATAGGTATCAACAGAAATGATATTGTTTTTTTGAGCTCTCCCGATGATACTTTCTTCCAAGGTGCGTTGGATCATTTCGGGAAATAGTGTTAATACAGAAAATTTCATTCAAATAACCCCTGTAACGGACGAATTAAGATTTTTTCTTTTTTAAGATCAATTTCAATCACAACATCATCGATTTTAGGGACCAGCAGTACTTTATCGCCGGTGACCTCAAGAACATCGTTGGCGCCGGTGGCGATCACATCGGTTACATTGCCATATTTTATGCCGGTATCAATATCTTCAACAGAAAGACCGATGATGTCATCAATGAAATATTGCCCTTCTTCTAAGGGAACTTCGCTTTTCTTAAGGTATACGAGTTTTCCAATCAAGGTCTCGGCCTGGTTGATATGGTCAATTCCTTTTAAATGGATTAAGGCTTGCCCTTTATGAACCTTTGCGGAGGTTACTGTATATGGGTTATCATCAATATAAAGTTTTTTAACATCACATAAGAATTCAGGGCCATCGCAATAAGGAAAAACGCGCAGATCTCCGCGTAGAGCGTGAGTATTTACGATCTTGCCGGCCTGAAGCAGTTCTTTTTTCATTGATTATTTCCTCGATTTTCAGGTTTTTGTCTATTATACAATACTTTTTACAAAAAAACAACAGCGTCGCATAAAATGCGGCGCTGCCATTCAAAATACCTTATTTGATTTCAACAACCACTTTTTTTGGCATTTTAAAGGATGCAGATTTAACGATGGAACGAATCGCCTTGGCGATCTTTCCGTGTTTGCCGATTACTCGCCCCATGTCGTCTGCGGCAACATGCAATTCATAGACAATTGCTTCGTCGGTTTCAGATTCGGTAACAGTAACTGCTTCCGGCTCATCAACCAAGGCCTGGGCGAGATAAAGAATGAGGTCTTTCATTGCGTAATATACCCCGTATTAGAGAATTTCCTGCTTTTTCAGCAAAGCCTTAACGGTATCAGTGGGCTGAGCGCCGTTTTTGATCCAAGCCTTTGCCTTTTCGCCATCGATGGTTACAATGGCGGGTTCGGTACAAGGATTGTAGGTACCGATCTCCTCAATAAATCTGCCATCGCGGGGATAGCGGGAATCAGCAACAACAATACGGTAGGTGGGAGCCTTCTTAGCACCCAATCTTCTCAATCTGATTTTAACTGCCATTTCAAATTCACTCCTTTCAAAATTCTGCTTTATTAAAAACCAAAACCCCGGCGCTTGCCTTTTTTGGATTTTAGTTGTTTAATCATTTTATTCATTTGATCAAATTGCTTAATTAAGCGGTTGACCATTTCAACAGAGGTTCCGCTTCCGGCTGCGATTCTTCTGCGTCGGGAAGCATTAAGAAGGGAAGGATCTTCCCGTTCTGCGGGCGACATGGAAAGGATGATCGCTTCAGTACGTGCAATTTGCTTTTCATCCACTTTTACATCCTTTAATTGTGCAGGATTGATTCCCGGCATCATTCCAAGCAGGTTTTCCAACGGTCCCATTTTTTTAATCTGTCGCATTTGGTCAAGGAAATCCTGCAGGGTAAAGCGGTTTTGACGTAATTTTTCTTCCAAAGCCAGAGCTTCTTTTTCATCGTAGGCTTCCTGGGCTTTGTCGATTAAGGAAAGAACGTCTCCCATCCCTAAGATTCGGGACGCCATACGATCAGGGTGGAAGGGTTCTATATCAGTCAATTTTTCGCCGATGCCGGCAAATTTGATGGGTTTTCCGGTGATATATTTTACAGAAAGGGCTGCACCACCTCTGGTATCGCCATCCAGCTTGGTGAGAACCACGCCATCAATGTCTAAAAGATTATTAAAGCTTTCTGCCACATTAACGGCATCTTGACCGGTCATGGAATCAACCACTAAAAGAATCTCTTGGGGTTGAACAGCATTTTTGATGTTCGAAAGTTCATCCATCAAGGCGTCGTCGATATGAAGGCGACCTGCGGTATCTAAGATCACAAGATCGTTGCCGTATTTTTTTGCATGGGAAACGGCTTCTTTTGCAATCTTTACAGGGTTCATTTCATTGTCGATTTTAAAAACAGGAACCTCGACTCCTTGACCGACGATTTCTAACTGGGTGATAGCGGCAGGTCGATAAACGTCGCAGGCCACCAAAAGAGGGCGACGTCCTTTCTTTTTAAAATAACCGGCTAATTTACCACTTTGCGTTGTTTTACCGGTACCTTGCAAGCCTACCATCATAATGATCGTTGGGGGATTGGAGGCCATTTTAATATTTGCGGTTTCAGAACCCATTAAGGCGGTCAGTTCTTCGTTAACGATCTTAACTACCTGTTGGGCTGGGGTAAGACTTTCCAAAACATCGCTACCTATGCACCGTTCGGAAACCTTACCGATAAAGCCTTTGACAACCTTGAAACTAACGTCCGCTTCCAGCAGTGCAAGCTTGATCTCTCGCATTGCGGTTTTAACGTCCGCTTCTGTCAGATGCCCATGTTGGCGTAGGTTTTTAAAGGCTCTCGCAAGTTTTTCACTTAATCCTTCAAATGCCATGTTTATTTTTGCTCCTCATAAAAGCGGGTAATGGAAACAATCTCTTCGGCAAATTGAGCAATTTCAGGAGATTTGCCGTGGCGTTGGTTAAAATCCCGGATGTTCATTGCCAAATTGCGGATCTGTTCCAGTTGGTCCTCTAAATGATAATAACGCTTGTGAAAACCAAGGCGTTCTTCGGTTTCGGTTAAAAATTGCTCGCCGCGCTTAATATTATCGTGAACCCCCTGACGGGTAATGTTCATGTGCTGGGCAATTTCAGAAAGAGAAAGATCTTCATTATAGTATAATTCCAATGAATCACGCATTTTTGGGGCAAGCAAATTGCCGTAAAAATCGATTAACAGGGAAAAGTTTAAATCTTTAATGAAAATCACTCCTTTGCTGTAAAGTAATCAACTTTACATAGTATACTGTATGAAAAACAATTTGTCAATAGATATCTTTAATTTTTACAAAAAATTCGAGGCTTGTTTTTTACGGCTTTTTGATATATAATCTTATTATGTTAATTATGAAAGGTTTTGGCGTTATGCATTACGATTATTTGATTGTCGGAAGCGGTCTTTACGGTTCGGTATTTGCACACGAAGCTATTCGGGCAGGGAAGACCTGCTTGGTTTTAGAAAAAAGAGATCATACCGGCGGTAATATTTTTTGTGATGTTGAAGAAGACATCGTCGTTCATCGTTACGGCGCTCATATTTTTCACACGAATTCTGCTGAGGTTTGGGATTATGTGAATCAATTTGCTAAATTTAATCGCTATACCAATTCTCCTGTGGCAAATTATAAAGGTGAAATCTATAATATGCCTTTTAATATGAACACATTCAGCAAAATGTGGGGAATATCTACACCTCAAGAGGCAAAGCTGATGATTGATAAGCAGCGTTCTGTTGTTCGAAAAGAACCCTCTAATCTGGAGGAGCAAGCCATAAGTTTGGTTGGAACCGATATTTATCAAAAGCTTGTAAAGGGATACACCGAAAAACAATGGGGACGTTCTTGTAAAGAGTTACCGGCATTTATCATCAAACGCTTACCGGTACGTTTCACCTACGATAATAATTATTTTAACGATTGCTATCAAGGGATTCCGATTGGGGGATATAACCAGATTATTGATCGCCTTTTGGAGGGAGCGGATGTTCGTCTCGGCGTTGATTTTTTAAAGGAGCGCGATCAGTGGGCTGGAATGGCTGATAAGGTTATCTATACCGGAGCGATTGACGCTTATTTTGGATTTTGCTATGGTATGCTGGAATATCGTAGTTTGCGTTTTGAAACCGAGGTAGTAGATACAGACAATTACCAAGGTGTTGCTGTTGTAAACTATACCGACCGCGAAACGCCGCATACCCGCATAATTGAACATAAACATTTTGAATATGGTACGCAACCTAAAACCGTTATTACTAAAGAATATCCGGTTTCCTGGGAACCGGGAATGGAAGCTTATTACCCGGTGAATGATGATAAAAATGGTGCACTTTACCAAAAATATGCTGAATTGGCCCGAAAAGAGGGCAATGTGATTTTTGGTGGAAGACTGGGTAGATATTGTTATTATGATATGGATAAGGTAATAATGGCTGCATTAGAAGATGCTAAACGCGAATTTGGCGGCTAAAATCAAAAATTAAACAAAAAATACCGGAAAAGAAAAAATATTAGTTGACAAGCGGGTAATTTAACATTATAATATTATCTGCTATTGGTTTTTTCTTCTGTGAGGATACTATGAAAATCAATTTAAAAGATGCTTTTTGGCTGGATCAATATGAAAAGTCGGTCAGTTTTAAACTGAAAGTGCAAGAATTTGAGGAATTCAATTCTATTGCTACCTTTCCTTCTGAACCGCAAGTTTCTTTTGTAATCCGAGCCAAGTATGGATTGGTACATTGTACCACGACGATCGATCTTGAATATGAAAGTTTTTGTTGCCGTTGTCTTGAACCGGTCAAAGGGAATCTTCATATTGAAAATTGTCGCCGTATGATTACCGACCCGCTGAAAGAAAGCGACGATACCATATTGATTGAAGAAAACTTTATGTTTTATCCTGACGAAGAAGCAAAGAACCAAATCATTCTGGAGTTTCCGGAGCGTTTCCTTTGTTCGGAGGATTGCAAGGGTTTATGCCCTGAATGTGGATGCAACCTTAATGTGGAAAGCTGTTCGTGTGAGCCCAGTGTTGCTGATTAAGTTCGGCGTACTTACAGTGTAGTAAATGCTAAGGGAGGTAAAGATAAATGGCAGTTCCTAAGAGAAAGGTTTCCAAGTCTAAAAGAGATATGAGAAGAAGCAGCGTTTCTAAGTTGAACGCTCCCACTTTGGTAGAATGTCCCAAGTGTCATGTACTGAAGGCTCCTCATAAGGCTTGCCCCGAGTGTGGCTATGTGAACGATACCCTGTCTGTTAAAGACGGTAAGATCGCTGTGAAAGCCGCTGCTGCAACGAAGGAAGAAGCTTCTGCAGAATAAGCTTGGAGTTTGAGATAGAGAAGGCGGGATCACTGCCTTCTCTTTTTTCTTATTATTAGTTGAAGGGAGGTGGGCAAATGTCTGCAATTATTTCAGCGGTTACAGAATTTTCTTTGGCCGAAGAACTTGGATTAAAAGCCGGCGACCGATTGATTTCCATCAACGATCATGAAATCAAAGATGTGATTGATTATATGTATTATGAAGCGGCAACAGAGCTTATAATGCTGGTTGAAATTGATGGGGAAGAAGTGCTCTTTGAGATTGAAAAGGATAGCGAAGAGCCTTTAGGTCTTGATTTTGAAAACTATTTGATGGATCAACAGCGCAGTTGCAAAAATAAATGTATCTTTTGTTTTATTGACCAGTTGCCGAAAGGCTTGCGTGATACGTTATATTTTAAAGACGATGATGCCCGCTTATCCTTTTTGATGGGGAATTATATCACTCTTACGAATTTGTCGGAGGAGGATATTGAGCGCATTATTAAAATGCGAATTTCTCCTATTAATATATCTGTTCATACAACTGACCCTGAATTGCGGGTCAAAATGATGGCGAATCCTAATGCGTGTAAAATCAATGATATCCTTCAACGTTTTGCAGATGCGCGTATCGAAATGAATTGTCAGATCGTTTTATGTAAAGGCATAAACGATGGAGAGAATTTGGAAAAGAGCTTGAGGGATCTTGCTGCATTAGCTCCGTATGTTAAAAGTACCAGTGTTGTTCCTGTTGGGATCTCAAAACACCGCGACGGGTTGTATCCGTTAGATCCCTTTGAAAAAGATGATGCCGTTTGCGTTATCGAAGCGATCGATCGCATCGGTGAAGAGCAATATAATATTTACGGTCGTCGTGGGTGCTATGCATCGGATGAATTTTATATTTTGGCCGAGCGTGAAATTCCGGATGAGGATTATTATGACGGTTATCCTCAAATTGAAAATGGGGTTGGATTGCTGCGTTCTCTTCAAACAGAGTTTGAATGGGCCTTGAACCATGAGTCGGGAGACGATGAAAAACGCTCCGTTGGGGTCGTTACCGGTGTATTGGCGGCGGATTATATGAATTCTTTACTTGCTTTGGCAAAGAAAAAATTTGTGGGCCTTGATTATAAGGTTTATCCGATTGTAAATTATTTCTTTGGTGAAAAAATCACCGTTTCCGGACTGGTTACCGGAACGGACATATTGCATCAGTTGAAAGATAAAGTATTACCCGAGCGTTTACTAATACCCAGTAGTATGCTTCGGGCAGAACAAGATCTGTTCCTGGATAGTCTTTCTTTGGCAGAGGTTTCGCAAAAATTGAATCGACCGATTTTTGTTTCGATGAATGACGGAATGGATCTTTTGGATAAAATATTAGGGAGGTGATAAAATGGGAATGCCTGTAGTGGCCATTGTTGGTCGTCCGAATGTGGGAAAAAGTGCTTTGTTTAATAAATTGGTAGGCGCAAGGCTTTCCATTGTAGAAGATACGCCCGGTGTTACCCGGGATCGCATCTATGCAACCGCTGAATGGCGTGCGAAGAATTTTATGCTGATCGATACAGGTGGTATTGAGCCGGTACGCGAAGATATTATTCTTACTCAGATGCGCCGACAAGCTGAAATGGCAATTGACACTGCTGATTGTATCGTTTTTTTAACCGATATTCAAACGGGCTTAACCGCTGATGATCGCGAAATTGCTGCGATGCTTTTGCGTTCCGGTAAGCCGATTGTTTTGTGTGTAAATAAAGTGGATCAACTTGGCGCTCCTCCTATGGAGTTTTATGAGTTTTATAATCTTGGCTTAGGTGATCCTATTGCAGTTTCTTCGGTTCACGGAAGTGGTACCGGTGATTTGTTGGATGAGGTTTACAAATATCTTTCTTTTGAGGAAGAGAATGATGATGAAAATACGCCGATAAAGGTTGCTTTGTTGGGCAAACCCAACGTGGGTAAATCGTCTTTAACCAATAAATTGCTTGGCGAAGAGCGATGCATCGTATCCAATATCCCGGGCACGACCCGAGATGCAGTGGATGCTCTTTATACTTGCGATGAAGGTACTTTTTCTTTGATTGATACAGCCGGTATACGAAAAAAGAAAAAAGTGGAAGAAAATGTTGAAAAATATAGTGTTTTGCGCTCTTATATGGCGGTAGAACGCGCAGATGTCTGTGTGATTATGTTGGATGCCCATGAAGGAGTTACCGAGCAGGACACTAAAATAGCCGGTTATGCCAATGATCAAGGGAAGGCGTTGGTTGTAGCTGTTAATAAATGGGATGCAATTGAAAAAGAAACCAGCACGATGGAAAATATGCGTAAGCAAATTTTAAAAGATCTTTCTTTTATGTCCTTTGCTCCGATTATCTTTATTTCGGCATTGGAAGGCCAGCGCCTTCATCAACTTATAGTAGCCGTTAAAGCGGCATATGAAGAAAACAAACGTCGTATTTCTACCGGTATGCTAAATGATGTTTTAAATGATGCTACTGCAAGAGTTCAACCGCCTTCTGATAAAGGCCGGCGTCTGAAAATTTATTATATGACTCAGGCTTCAACTCAGCCGCCCACATTTGTATTTTTTGTGAATCGTAAAGATTTGTTCCATTTTTCTTATCAACGGTACTTGGAAAATAAAATTCGTGACACCTTTGGATTTAAAGGTTCTCCAATTCGTTTTATTATTCGTGAGAGAGGAGAAAAAGAATGATCAATTGGCCGTTAATTGTAACAATTTTGATTATCGGGATCATTTCTTATCTGATTGGTGGAATTAACTGCTCCATTTTAATCTCAAAATTTAAAATGAAAGAAGATGTGCGCGATTCCGGCTCCGGAAACGCAGGGGCTACTAATATGTTGCGTACATACGGAACCAAATTCGGCTTGATCACGATGCTTGGTGATTTTTTAAAAACGTTAATTCCGTTGGTGATTACCAAAATTCTTTTTAAAAATGCCGAGTATTGGCAGGCAATGGTTGCTTTCAGTGGTTTTTGTTGTTCGATGGGGCATGCATTTCCGATCTATTTTGGTTTCCGGGGTGGTAAAGCGGTTACTGTTGTTGCCATGGTCTTTTTAGTAGTCGATTGGAGATGCTTTTTGGTGGGAATCTCTGTGTTTATTGCAATTGTTGCGTTGACCCGCTATGTTTCTTTGGCTTCTATTCTGGCCGGAATTTCCGGACCGGTGACGATGTTTTTTATTTGTCAAAAGAGTATGTCGAATCGCCATTTTGTAGTGGCCTGTCTAGGCGCGTTGGCCCTTATGGTTATTTTTTTGCATCGTGAAAATGTAATGCGGCTGCTGAAAGGCGAAGAGCACAAGTTTAAGTTTAAAAAAAGTTAATCATAACCAACAGTTAACTGTTAGTTTGTACAGCCTCGGGGGGCAGTTACTGACGTAGCTTCCGGTATATGGTCTATATACGTTTCTGCTTCAATAATTCCACTCCTAAAGGAATCAAAAACACCGTGTCCATAGTTGGGCACGGTGTTTTTTAATAGAGCAGTTGCAGATTTTGGATAGTTATGTTATAATTTTATATAATTGTTTGTATTAGGAGATATAGAATGAGTAAGATTGCTGATTTCTTCAAAAAACATTTATTATATGTTCAATTGATAACAGCTACGATGATTGCTGCTGCCTTTATTCCTGCATTGAATCCGATTGTTGCTTATGGCCAAAAAAATGAGCAGATCTTATTTACTATTTTTTTCAAAGACCTTGGTTCAATCATGCAATATTTTCAAAATACATTGGGGTCTTTTACATTGTTTAGTAGGGTCCTTTATGTAATGCTCCTTTTTTTCTATGTGGGCTTTGTTTGTTATGCTTGTGGTTTGATACTGACGATTGCTAAAGCTCAAGGCGGAAAACGTTCAATCTTTACCGGATCAATTGTCTTCCTGATGGTGTATTTGGCTCTATTCATTGTTTATTTTAGTATAAACAATGAACTGTATGCGAATGGGAATGAGATGGTTCAATCAAAATTGGATCTATGGTTGATGATCCCGATTGGAATATACGTACATTTTTTATTGGCTTTGATAAATACAATCTTTTTGATTCTGGGGAGTGGTATTGATTTTAAGGCCGTTTGGTACAAGATGAGGTTAAATTGGATTCACCGGTTTAACGGTGGCGTTCATCCGACGCCTCATAAAAATACCCGCTCTAACCCTATCGAAACATTAGCACCGCAAAAGGAAATGATTTATCCGCTTGTACAACATATAGGTGCGATTTGCGAACCTTGCGTAAAAGTTGGCGATTATGTAAAACTTGGTCAGATTATTGCTGATTCGACTTCTGCTGTTTCTGTTCCGGTGCATGCATCTGTTTCCGGCACAGTGAAATCAATTTGTGATTGGGATCATCCTACCGGAAATCGAATTCCGGCGATCGTAATTGAAAACGATTTTGAGGATAATCGCTCTGATTGTTTTCAAAATGGAGTTTCTGATTACACGTCGATTGAACCCGAGGAATTGATTCGTATGATTCGTGAGGCGGGTATCGTCGGTATGGGGGGCGCTGCTTTTCCTACACATATA
>JAZOXD010000045.1:0-3155 GCA_045659565.1 Eubacteriales bacterium
TGGCAGGAGTTATAGAAATTATACTCCCAGTGCAAAAAACTTCCATTTTATAGCAATACAACCGAACGCCTGTGGGTACGGTACAGCGGCATGGCCGTGGAGCGATCGAAAATGGCCTCTTTTCCGCCGCCGTAATAGTAGGTTCAGAGACCCCCGGCGGGTGTGGGAGCCGCCTTGGCGCCCCCCCATTGGGTAAAGAGGTAGGGGATTTCAAAGATGATTTACAGATAATTCAATAAAATCTCCATTGTAATTCTAAAATTCTTCCTATATAATAAAATTATCAACAAAAGGGGGCGTTAAAATGGCCAAGAAATTAAAGTTAGGCGTTGTTGGATTGGGACAAAGAGGTCGTGGTGTTACCAAATCGGAATTCGTGAAGATGGATGATAAACTGGAACTGATTGGCCTTTGCGACCTTTATCAGGATCGGGTCGAGGCTCTGCAGGATCTGGTGGAGGAAAAGTTGGGCTATCGTCCGGCGGGCACCACCGACTATAATGAACTGTTTGAAATGGGCCTGGATGCGGTTTATATCGCCTGCTCTTGGGAGGATCATCTTAAGATCGCCTGCGCCGCTATGGAAAAGGGGATTTATGTGGGCCTGGAGGTCGGCGGCGCCTATTCTCTGGAGGATTGCTGGCATCTGATCCGCACCTACGAGCGCACCAAGACCCCCTGCTTTATGGTGGAAAACTGCTGCTACGGCAAGCGGGAGCTGATGACCAAGGTGATGGCCGAGCGGGGTTTCTTTGGCGAGATCGTTCATTGCGAGGGCAGCTATTCCCACGATCTGCGGAAGGAGATCGCCCGGGGCGATGAGATCCGCCACTACCGGCTGCGGAACTACATTGCCCGCAACTGCGATAACTACCCCACCCACGCCCTGGTGCCCTTGGGCAAGCTTTTGAAGATCAACGAGGGCAACCGCTTTGTGTCCCTGACCTCCACCGCCTCCTGCGCCAAAGGGATGGCACAATACATCAAAGATCAATATCCCGAGGACCATTACCTGCAGAAGGTACAATTCAACCAAGGGGACGTGGTTACTACGGTGATTAAATGCGCCAACGGCGAAACCGTCACCCTGCGGCTGGATACCACCCTGCCTCGGGCTTATAGTCGGAACTATACGGTTCACGGCACCAAAGCTGCCTATTTCGAAGATACGGATATGGTGATCGATGGCTCCGATCTGGGCAAAAACGAATGGAATCCCAAACCCCTTTGGGGCAATGCGGAGCAATTTGAAGAAGAATTCCTCCATCCCCTCTGGCGGGATTACGATGCCTCCGGTGGCCACGGCGGAATGGACTGGCTGGTGTTCAGTGCCTTTGTGGAATATGCTTCCAAGGGTTGGGAGCCCCCAGTGGACGTATATGATACCGCCACCTATATGGCCGTTACCGCTTTGTCGGAAGAATCCATCGCCAAGGGCAGCGCCCCTGTGACGATGCCCGATTTCACCGCCGGCAATTGGTATCGCCAAAAAGAAAAGAAAGACAGCATTTATGCATTATAAAAGAGGAGCATCTGCTCCTCTTTTTTCATTATTTGGGGAATTGCAATTTTCTTCATTATATTATATAATGAAAGTTACCGACGAAAATTTACCGTTCAGGGAGATATATAATAATGAAGAAGATAAAAAGTTTGATTTGCTTACTGTTAATTGCCTTAATGATGGCAGTCTGTGTGCCGGCGGCTTCGGCCATCGATGCGGCGCCGGAAACGGTGGCCAATAATGTGCTGGTAATCAGCATGAATACCGGCGCTACCATTTATGAAAAAAACGCCGATCAGCGGATTTATCCCGCTTCGGTTACCAAGCTGATGACCATGAAGGTGGCTATTGATTTGATTACGGATGTGCAGGCTACCATCACTTTTGATAAGCAAGCCGCTTATGGAGATTTGGTGATCGGTAGTTCTAATATGGGGTTAAAGGACGGGGAAGTGATCTCTATTGAGAATATGCTTTACGGCATTGCCATTTCCAGCGCCAACGAGGCTACCAATGCCCTGGCAATCCACCTTTGCGGCAGTATCCAGGCTTTTGTGGATAAAATGAACCAGCAGGCCAAGGAGTGGGGGATGAACAGCACCCATTTCGTCAATACCCACGGCCTCACCGACGAAAATCACTATACCACCGCCCGGGATGTGGGCATTATGTGCCAAAAGGTGTTCGGTGATGAACGGCTGCTGCCCTACCTGAATGTGCCCAGTTATAAGTTACCCGCCACCAATATGAACCCGGAGCGCACCCTGATCTCCACCAATCAGCTGATCCGGATGAATTCCGGCAACTATTATAAGTACTGCGTGGCCGGAAAAACCGGCACCACCTCCGCCGCCGGGTATAATTTGGTATCAAATGCAAAATATAAGGGTATGGAATATATCTGTGTGGCAATGAATGCCCCTTACGGCAGCGCCACCAACCCGGTCTTTGCGGATTCCATTGCGCTCTATAAATGGGCCTATAATAATTTTAGTATGCGCACTCTGCTCAGCGAAAATGAATCCATCTGCGAGATGGAGGTGGCCCTTTGCGCCAAGAACGATTATGTAATGCTGGTGCCCAAGGAACAGGTGAAGGCGGTAGTGGCCAACGACGTGGATCTGGAATCCTTTGAATGGGTTATCACCAAGAATAAGGACGAGGACGGCAAAGAGATTGCCTATGCGCCGGTGGTCACCGGGGATGTGCTGGGCAGCGTGACCGTTACCAAGGACGGTATCGACTACGGCACGGTGGATCTGATTGCTTCTTCCGACCTGGAACGGAGCGCCATCCTCTATTATCTGCACCTGATCCGCAATTTCTTTGATAACCTGATTGTTCGGATCGTTGCCATTATTCTGGCGGTTCTGATCGTCATCTATATCATCTATATGATTTATCAAAATAACAATCGCCGTCGGAGACGGATTGCACGTCGGATCCGCTTTTAAGATTCTTCAAAAAAAGTTGCATTTTTTTGAAAAAAAGTGTTGACAAACGAGGGCTGAAGTGTTATCATATTCAGGCACCTGCAAAAAAGCAGGGAAGCAGCGGACTTTGAAAATTAAACAGCATCATAAAAAGAGGAACCCGTTAATTGTATTTTTGAGGAGTATAAAATAACTCCGGAAAGCGATTAACAGAACTT
>JAZOXD010000046.1:0-2392 GCA_045659565.1 Eubacteriales bacterium
CGTTACGACGGCATCAATATCAATAAAATCAAAAAATCCGATCTGCGCCGTTCCTTGGGGGTGGTACTGCAAGAAACCAACCTGTTCACAGGCACGGTGATGGAAAATATCCGTTACGGCAACCTGCAGGCCACCGATGAAGAATGTATCAATGCCGCCCGCCTGGCGGGGGCCGATGGCTTTATCAACCGCCTGCCCGATGGCTACGATACCTTGCTGGAAAATAACGGCGAAAACCTTTCCCAGGGTCAACGTCAGTTGATCTCCATTGCCCGTGCTGCGGTGGCCGATCCTCCCGTAATGATCCTGGACGAAGCCACCTCCTCCATTGATACCCGCACGGAACAGATCGTTCAGCAGGGGATGGATCGGCTGATGAAAGGCCGCACCGTTTTCGTTATTGCTCACCGCCTTTCCACCGTGCAGAATTCCGATGTGATTATGGTGCTGGAACAGGGGCGGATCATTGAACGGGGGAACCACGAAAAACTCATCGCCGAAAAAGGCAAATACTATCAGCTTTATACCGGCGCTTTTGAATTGGAGTAAGACTTATGCTTCACACAACGCTATGCTATCTCTATCGGGAAGGCAAGTTTTTAATGCTCCACCGCATTAAAAAAGAGGTGGATGTGAACAAAGATAAATGGGTGGGCATCGGCGGAAAATTCCTTCCGGATGAAACACCCGAACATTGTGCTCGACGGGAGATTTTGGAAGAAACAGGCCTGACGGTGGGCGCTCTGGACTATCGGGGTACGGTGGACTTCCGTTGCCCCGGTTGGCCCGAAGAACGGATGCACCTGTTCTGGACAGAGGATTTCCAAGGGGAATTAAAACCCTGCGACGAAGGGGTGCTGGAATGGATCAGCCAAGAAAAAATGGAAGCCCTGCCCCAATGGGAAGGGGACCGTATCTTCTATCAACTTCTGTTGGAAAAGGCGCCTTTCTTTCACCTATCTTTGGATTATCGGGGGGAAGCCCTGGTCAGCGCGGTGTTAAACGGCAAGAAAATCAAATAAAAACGGGCTTCGGCCCGTTTTTCTATTGACATTCTTTTATAAAATTTTATAATAAGATTAATGAATTGATAAGGAGAATTTTTATGCCCGTAAATTACATCAATATCCCCCCCGAGGAACTGTGCTCCTGCGGGAAAAAGCACGTTCTGCCTCCGTTAGAAGTGTTCACGGGGAAGGGCGTTTTAAAAGAATTGCCCGCCTGTATAGAAAAACTGGGGTGCGCCAAACCCTTCCTGCTAATGGATCTTCATACCCTGGAAGCGGCGGGGAAAAAGGTGTTGGCCCTGTTGGAAGCAGGGGGATATTCCTGCTCTCAATACGTTTTTCAACAAGAGGCATTGGAACCCGACGAACAGGCGGTGGGCTCCGCTGTGATGCATTTTGATCCCTCCTGCGACCTGCTGGTTACCGTGGGCTCCGGGGTGCTGAACGACATCGGTAAGATCCTCAGCAATCTGGCAAAAATTCCTTATATCGTGGTGGGCACCGCCCCCTCTATGGATGGCTATGCTTCCGCATCTTCTTCTATGTCTCGGGATGGCCTGAAAGTTTCTTTGAACAGCCGTTGCCCCGACGTAATCATCGGCGATACGGATATTTTGAAAGAAGCCCCTATGCGAATGCTTCAATCGGGCCTGGGTGATATGTTGGCCAAATACGTCAGCATTTGCGAATGGCGGATCAGTCATCTGATCAATGGGGAATATTATTGCGAACGGGTGGCCCAATTGGTGCGCCTGGCCTTAAGTCGGTGTGTGGATAATGCCGAAGGCCTTCTGAAACGGGAGGAAAAAGCGGTGGAAGCCGTTTTCGAAGGCCTGGTAATCGGTGGCGCTGCCATGGCCTACGCAGGGGTTTCCCGCCCCGCATCCGGGGTGGAACATTACTTTTCCCATCTTTGGGATATGCGCGGCCTGGAATTCGGCGCCCCCGTGGATCTTCACGGCATCCAATGCGCCATCGGCACCCTGTTGGCGGCTCAACTATACGAAAAGATCAAAACCGTCACCCCCGATACCGCCAAAGCCAAGGCTTACGTTCAAAACTTTTCCTTCTCTGCCTGGAGCGAGGAACTCCGTGCCCTTTGCGGTAACGGGGCCGAAGCAATGATCGCCCAGGAAGCCAAGGAACAAAAATACAGCGTGGAAAAACACGCCGCCCGCCTGGAAGTGATTTTGGAAAAATGGGAAGACATCCTGAAAATTATGGAGGAAGAGTTACCCTCTGCCGCCGAGATCGAAGCCCTTCTGGATACCATCGGCGCCCCCAAAACCCCTGCTTCCATCGGCATCGACCCTGCCTTGGTTCCTTTGTGCTTCAAAGCGGCCAAGGATATTCGCGATAAATACGTTCTGCCCCGCCTGGCTTGG
>JAZOXD010000047.1:0-1927 GCA_045659565.1 Eubacteriales bacterium
TGCGGGCATATTTTTGCCCAGCCGGGCCGGGAGATCTTCCGCCCGGAGGGGCGGGAGGATTGGCTGCTGTTTTATATTGTCAAGGAGCAGGAAACCTTTTATTTAGAGGGGCGGCAGACCGGCAAGCCCGGGTCTTTTATCCTATTTGCCCCCGGAGAAAAACAGCATCATCAATATGTCGGTGAAAAAACCGCCGAATTTTATTATATTCATTTCAAGGCCGAAACATTGCCCGCCGGCAAAACTCTGGAAAGCAGCCGGCTTTATGACCTGCCCTTCGATCGGCGAATTTGTGATCTTTTTGAAGAGATCATCCAAGAAGCCCTGGAAAAGCGCCCCTTTTATGAAGAACTATGTCTTTATCGGCTGTTTTACCTGCTCACCCTTTTGGAGCGAGGGGTTCATTGGGAGCACCACCCGGAAAAGGAAACGCTGGAGCGGATCGGCCGGGCGGTTCAGCATATGAACCGCTTTTACGCCGAACCCCTCAACCTGGAAGATTATGCCGAAATGTGCGCCATGAGCAAGTATCATTTTCTACGGGTATTTGAGCGGACCGTGGGCACCACGCCCTTGGAATACCGTAACCGCATCCGATTGGAGCAGGCAGCGGCGCTGCTTTCGGAGGAGCGCCTTTCCGTGGAGGAGATCGCCCGACAGGTGGGTTATACCTCCGCCGCCTATTTCAGCTCGGCTTTTAAAAAGAAATACGGCCTTTCCCCCAAGCAATTTCAAAAAAAGAGGCACACTCCGTAAAAGGAGTGTGCCTTTTTTGCTTATTTTTTCTCGTTTAAAAGTTTTACCATTGCGGCATAAAGTAGCACCAGGCCAATGCTCAACAGGGCACCGCCGATGATATCGGTGAGCCAATGAACGCCGGAGATCAGCCGGCCGATAACCATAAAGGCCATAAAGGCTCCCAGGAAAAACAGAACCGCCCGGCGGAGCCATTTATTTTGGATCCGGCTTTGAAGCTGCAGCATCACCACCGGGAACACGCTCATGGCCAGCATGGTGGTGGAGGAAGGATAAGAGGCCTCCAGCTTGCCTTCGATCAGCAAGGGGCGGTAATTGATCACCATCACCTCAAAGAACAAAAAGGCCCCCATCACCAGGATAAAGAAGCCCCCCAGGGCCAAAATATCCCAATCCACCTTCAAAAGGCTTTTGCGCTTGATCAGCTGCCAGACCCCAAAAAGCCCGAAGCAGCCCACCAAGGCCAAGGGGAACAGGCTGACCAGATCGGTAAGGTCATAAATCTCCATATGCACGCCGGTCAGATTATGGAACCATCCGTTCAGACCACCAAAGCCCACCAAGCTTCCGCCGGGGCCAATGGCCTGCACATCCACAAATTTAACCAACACGGTCCAGATCAGAAAAGCCGCCAAAAAGCCAAAAGAAATACCAAAATATCGTTTATGTTGTTTCATTTCATATTCTCCTTCTAAATAGGGATTGTGACGATCCTAATGATTGCCAAGGGGATCCTTCATAACTTTTTATTAATATGATTTCATTATACCGTATTATTTCAAAAGAATCAATCCTTCAGCAAAATAAGATCATCCAAAAGGGCAGTAGCCCGCTCTCCCTGAAGGGAAACATTATAGTGCCAATGGCCAAAGAACCAATGCTTATACGGAACCTTCTGATACACTTTCGTTTGCAAATAATCCCGCAGTTGCCAATCGTGGTTATCGTTCTTTAAGTTGGCACGCTCAAAAAAAGGCAATTGTTTTTTCAATTCCTCCACCAAGCTGGTGCAGGCGGTATGGGTGATGATAAAATCCACCTGATGATTCACCGCAGCCAGGCTTTGGCGACCCCGCTCATATTCCTCCGGGGTGGGCAGTTCCTCCGGCCACCAGCTGACGCCTTCTGTCCGGCCGCCCTTATCAATGGAATAGGCGCCGCCAAAGGTGAA
>JAZOXD010000048.1:0-8576 GCA_045659565.1 Eubacteriales bacterium
GGGGTTGAACGAGGAAGCTCTCCGCAAGGATTTCGAGCGAATCTGCAAAGCCGCCTCCGGCTGTCTTTTTGAGATCGGCCAGCGAGAGGTTATGACCTTGCACGGCGACCCGCAACGGGGCAAGCGCTACGTTGAGATCGCCAAGGAATGTATCGATCAATATTGGAAACCTTAAAAATAAGGTGTTGCTTTGATAAGCAACACCTTATTTTTTATTCATATACACACTGGGTGAACAGCCTACCAAACGATGGAACTCTGCTGAAAAGTAGCTGAGGCTCTCAAAACCACATTGAGTTGCCACCTGACTGATGGTGTAGTATCCTGTTTGAAGGAGAATCTTTGCATTTTCAATTCGACATTTTTTGATATAAGCACCCGGTGAAATACCAAAAGAGATGCGGAAAGACCGGCGCAGATAGGAATCGCTGATTCCCAGGCGTTGAGCGACCATAGTCACCCCTAAATCGCTGCAACCCAGATGGGTATCCAGATATTCTTTAGCAGCCAACATGCGGGGCATAACCAGGGAATGTTGCATTTCTTCCCCTTCCAGGTCGGCCAGGATCCCATAAAACATGGAAAGGTTTCGGGGATTCCGCCGATTGCTGTGAAAAAACTGTTGGCGGAGAGCGAGAAACCGTTGGGCATAATCTGACACCTTGGCGGGAGTGATCACCGCAGGCTCCGAGGGGGCTTCTTCCTCGGTGAGATTAAAATGCACCACGATCATTTCACCCAAACTGGTTTCGGTGGCGTAACTAAAATTCATGGGAACGTAAGTAAGGGTGCCCGGGGTCGAAATCAGTTTTTTACCGTTATATTCCAAGGTTGTTTGGCCCGAAAGACGATAAGAAAGGCTATAAAACGGGCGGCCGCTTACCAAGGTGCATCCCCTGTTGGAATGGAACACGTGGTGACAATCCATGCCCGTTAACAATGCATTATGACCGAAAAACAACAGTATCAACCTCCTTTATACTGATTTTATCATATATTACAAAATAGTGCAAGTTCCGATTTTCTAAAGTTTATACTGATTTTTATCATTGAAGGACGGAATTTGAAATGATATAATGAAAACGTAATGATAAAAAGGAGGTTTTCGGAAATGGATCTGAAAGCGAAAATTGAAGCAGCTGTTAAAAAAGAAGGGATCGACTTGATCGGGTTTGCGAACAAAGATCGGTTTGAGGGGTTGGACCCCCGCAAAAATCCCTTTACCATCTTCCCCGAAGGAAAGACCGTTATTATGTTAGGCAAACGGATCTGCCGCGGTTCTTTGCGTGGTGTGGAGGAAGGCACCAACTTTGGCGATTATAACCATTTTGGCAGAAGCTGGTTGGAGGATGAGTTCCTGGCTCTGGCTTGCTACAATCTGACCAACGTACTGGAAGATGAAGGCTGGGAAGCAGTTCCCCTGTTCCCCAACCCCACCGAAATCAGCGCCACCGGCGTTTCCGTTGAACCGGGCAAGCCCGCTCCCAACGTGTTCCCCGACTTTGATTACGCGGCAGTAGCCTGCGGCCTTTGTGAGATCGGGTTCAGTGGGATTTTACTTTCCAAGAAATACGGTTCCCGCCAGCGGTTCCATATGATCGTGACCGATGCTGAACTGGAAGCAACCCCCCTGCTGACTGAATCGGTTTGCAACCGTTGCGGTAAGTGTGCCGACATTTGCCCCCTGGGCGCCATCAGCAAGGATGAAACCGAAGAAATTGAAATCTGCGGCAAGAAGATGGTTGTTGCCAAGGTGAACAAGGAACTTTGCAAAAAATGTAAGAACGGTGCACTGGTTAACCGTCTGGCACCCAGCGCCGCCCCTGATCGGATCGCCGCCCTTTGCAACCGCACTTGCTTATGCGAACTGGAAGAAAAAGAATTGATCGGAAACTGTTTTGAACGGCAGTTCCGTACCTCTGACGTCTGGTCTATTGGCAGAGAGGAGTGAATTCCATGAAATTAACTTCTCAAATGATCAAGGACAAGGCGGCCGAACTGGGAATCGATTGCATTGCCATTGGGAACATTGAACGTTTTGCCAATGCGCCCAAGTTAATGAATCCCAGCACCTATTTCCCCGGCGCTAAATCGGTGATCGCCGTTGCTATGCGGATTCCCCGAGGCACCTATCGGGGCATTGAGGAAGGCACCCATTGGCACAATTACACCTTTTATTCCTACAACAAATTAAATTCCTTCTTCCGCCCCAAAAAATCCTATGATCTTTGCTGTTTTATTGAAGATCACGGATGGGAAGCCGTGGCTCATTTCCCCGCTGTTCCAGAAGGTCAAGGAGTCAAGGAACCCGTTGCGGAAGGGAAAGTTCCCCCTGACGTGGTTTGCAGTGTGCGGTTGATTGCCGCCGGCTGTGGATTGGGCGAAGTGGGTTATTCCAAGGTCTTTTTAACCAAGAAGTTTGGCCCCCGCGTTCGGTTGGGCTTGATCTTTACCGACTGTGAATTGGAGCCCGACCCCATTTTGGATACGGGAGATATCTGCATTCACTGCGGCGCCTGTGTGCGGGCGTGCCCCGGCAATGCGGTTCCGCCCATCAAGGACCAGCGGTATCTGAACGTGGATTTCGGTGAAAAATCCATCTGGTACGGGGACGTACATATGGGCCGTTGCACCCTTTCCCATCACGGCTTTAACAACGAATGTTCCCCCTTCCACAAAAAAGAATTCCCCCACATGGCCTTTGACGTCAGAAATTCCGATATGACCGAAGAGGAAGCCTATATTCTTTGTTACTCCATGGCAGATGCCAAGTGGGCCAGAAAGCCTTCCGGGGTTGCCCAGGAATATTACAAGTACATCAGAGATCACACAGGGTACTTTGCCATTTGCGGCGCAAAAGGTTGTATCCGCGCCTGTATGAACGCCCTGGAAAAGACCGACCGCATCGAGAATAAATTCCACAATCAGTTCTATAAAAAGAAGAGTTGGTCTTTACCGAACCAGCCCTTTGAACTTTCCACCGGGGTGAACCCCTACCGTGAAGAGCACTTGGATAAAAAATATCCCGGTATTCGTGAAAACGAATATGAACGAGTGCCCGCCAAAGACAAACAATAACAAAAACGCTCAAGGAACCAAGGTTCCTTGAGCGTTTTTTTAATAATTACCTAAGCGTTTATTGCGACGGCCGTTACTTTCCAGTTTATCCAGGTAATCCAGGGCTTTGCCTGTACCTTTAGCAACACAAGAAACGGCGTCTTCCGCCACGTATGCACGGATACCGATCTTTTCGCTGATCAGTTGATCGAAGCCGCGAACCAGGGCGCCGCCGCCCGTGAGGCAAATACCGTTTTGATAGATATCGCCCACCAGTTCGGGAGGGGTACGTTCCAGCACGTTATGAAGCACGTCCACAATGGCCAGGGCACATTCCTGGAGAGGGGCCATTACTTCTTCGGAGCGGATTTCCAAAGACTGGGGTAGGCCGTTTTGCAAACTACGACCCTTAATTATCATCGTTTTATTTTCTTCACGGGGGTAAACACAGCCGATTTCCATCTTAATGGCTTCGGCGGTCCGTTCACCCACCAACAGGTTATAGGTCTTTTTCAGGTAGCGGATAATGGATTCATCAAATTTATCCCCCGCCATTTTAATGGAATCGGAAAGCACCACGTCGCCCAAAGAAAGAACGGCGATATCGGCAGTGCCGCCACCCACGTCTACCACGATGTTTCCGTTGGGTTTATAAATATCAATCCCTGCGCCGATAGCGGCTGCTTTGGGTTCTTCGATCAAAGAAACGAACTTGGCGCCCGCATTTTTAGCGGCTTCTTCCACAGCCATTTCTTCCACTTCGGTAACGCCCGAGGGAACGCAGATGATTACACGGGGTTTGAAATAGGAATTTTTAGCGGCCTTGGAGATGAAGTATTTGATCATTTTTTCGGTCACTTCATAATCGGAGATCACACCGTCCTTCAAGGGGCGGACCGCCACGATATTGCCGGGAGTTCTGCCCACCATACGACGGGCTTCTTCACCCACGGCCAACACTTTATTACGGGTTTTATCAATAGCAACCACGCTGGGTTCCTTTAAAACGATGCCTTTTCCTTTAATATAAACCAGGATTGTTGCGGTTCCCAGATCAATGCCGATATCGTGTCCTAACATTTTATTTTCCTCACTCTAAATAAACTTATCATTTTCATTATAATGGAAAGAAAGGTAAAATTCAACTCTTTTTTTGTGTGATCGCATAGGTGGCCGTATAGACCTGCTCTGCTCCGCCTTTTTTCAGCAGGTCGGCGCAGGCATTCAGGGTGGCGCCCGTGGTGGTCAGGTCGTCAATCAACAATACCGGGCCACTCAACGTAATCCCGCGGTGCAGGCGGTAACTTTTGCGGGCATTGACCTGCCGTTGAGCGGCGGTCAGATACTTTTGTTGCTTAAAACCCACCCGTTTTAAACCATTGACCAGCGGAAGATTCAATTGCCGGGCCAGTTCACGCCCCAACAAGCGTGTGGGCCAATAGCCGCGCTTTAAAAAGCTGAGTGGCGAATTAGGCACATAGCAAAGGGCTGTGAATTTTTGTGTATAGCGACCCCGGATATGACTGGCCATCCGACGGGCAATGAAGGGTGCCAATTGAGGGCGGTAGTACAGTTTAAACCGCAGCAACACCCGACGGGGTGCCCCTTTGTAATAATAGCAGCTGATATTCCGTTCGAAAATGTTTGGTGTGCCGTGACAACAGCAACACTCCGGATGAGCGCCACAGGAACGACAGACCTCTCCGGTAAGTTCTTCGGCGGTATCCATACAAGGCTTGCAGGGCAATTCCGTTTCCTGCAATTTGCCACAGAAGGGACAGCGGGGCGGATAGAGTAATTCTTTTAAATTCATTGCAACAAATACTTCAAACCGCTATAGCGGTTTGTATGTTTATTATTATTCACCATACGATCAATCACCTGTTGGCTACCTACAATCACCAACAGCTTTTTAGCCCGGGTGATGGCGGTATAGAGCAAATTACGATATTGAAGCAAGGGGGTCATCTCGCCCAGCACCAATACTACAGCGTCGAATTCGCTACCCTGACTTTTATGAACGGTGATGGCGTAAGCAGGCTCCAGCTCGTCCAATTGATCATAGGTATAGGTGGCCGTACGATCATCGAACTGAACTTTAACTTCCTTATCCCGGGGCAAAATTTGCAAAATAATACCGATGTCGCCGTTGAACACACCCGCCTCGTCCTTGCCTTCGGCCGTGACCACCGGAAGATCGTAATTGTTACGAACCTGCATCACCTTGTCCCCTTCCCGGAAAACCTGATCCCGGAAATTTACCGAATTACGACCGGGCTGATCGGGATTGACCCGGTCCCGGATCAGTTCATTCATATGAACTGTACCGATTTGGGTCTTTTTAGTGGGGATGATGACCTGCAGACCATCCATTACATGATAGCCATAACGGCGTGGTATTCGATTAACAGCCATCTCCAATGCGGCCTCCATCACTCCCTGGGGTGTTTTTTTGGAGACGAAGAACAGATCACCGCCGTTTTCAATAATGGGAGCTTCCCCGTGATTGATCTGGTGAGCAACATTGACGATCATACTGGTTTGAGCCTGACGAAAAATTTTGGTCAAGGATACCATCGGCAATGCCAAACTGCGAACCAGATCGCCGAATACATTGCCGGCGCCCACGCTGGGAAGCTGATCGGCATCCCCCACCATAATCAGACGACTGCCCAAGGGCAAGGCCTCTAAAAGGGCTTCAAATAGCAGAGCATCCACCATGGACATTTCGTCCACGATCAGCACATCGCATTTAAGTGGGTTAGCCCCGTTATAAGCAAAGGAGCCGGTGCCGGGCTGCACCTCCAAAAGGCGATGGATGGTTTGAGCCTTACGATTGCAGACCTGGCTCATCCGCTTGGCGGCACGGCCGGTGGGGGCGCAGAGCACCACCCGGTAGTTCAGGGCTTCAAACAGACTGATCATTCCGCGAAGGGTGGTGGTTTTACCGGTGCCGGGACCGCCGGTAAGGACCATTACACGGTTTTCTACCGCTTTACAAATAGCGTCCCGTTGAGATTCATCATAGAAAATACCCAAATCCAATTCGCTACGAGTGATCCGCTCTTCAAGCCGGCAGATTTCCTGCTTACCGAATTGCATCATTAATTTGAGCTTTTGGGCCGATTTAGTTTCGGCACGATAATAATTAGGCAGGTAAATCACCTGGCGACCATTGATGAAAGCGTGTTCAAGAGCGTGGCGCTCGCACATATTCTCCAGGGCAATTTCCACCTCTTCCTCCTTGATTTCCACATACTGGGCACCCAGAGGGATCAGTTTTTCTTGCGGGAGAAAGCAATGTCCGTTTTGTAAATTATGGGCCAAGATATATTTTAAGCAATATCCCACTCTTAATTCATCGGCAGGATTTACTCCGGCTGTCAGGGCTAAATTATCGGCATTCTGAAAAGTAAAACCTTCAATATCTTCCCAAAGGCGATAGGGATTTTCTTCCACCACCTTGGGAGCCATTGCGCCATATTCCCGGGCCACCTTTACTGCCATAGCGGGGGTAATCCCCATATTATGCAGTTCCATCAGAATTTCACGAGTGCCCAAGGTTTCACGGAAGGAATCAGATATTTTTTGGGCCTTGGCCTTGGTAATGCCCTTGATTTGCGTCAGGAGCATCGGTTCCTGTTCGATAATATCAAAGCTATCTTCCCCGAAGTGCTCCACAATCTTTTGGGCAGTGGCAGGACCCACGCCTTTAACGGCGCCGCTCAACAAAAATTTAATGATTCCATCCAGTTGGCCGGGAAAGCTTTTTTCCAGCTCGGAGCAGACGAATTGCTTACCATAGGTAGCGTGCTCTGTCCAGGAGCCCACGGCGTTGATTAGTTCGCCGGGGAAAATAGAAACGCAGGTGCCCACCACAACCACGGGAGAACCGTCACAATCCACGGTAAAGACCCGATAGCCGGTACTTTCATTTTCATAGATAATATCATCCACTGTTCCTTCAATTTGAACTTCTTCCATGGGGGCACCTCCTTCTTTTAAAATTTTATAATATCCGTAAAATAAAAGCGCATATCATTATTCGCAAACTGATGTGGATATTATATCATTTTTAACTTCTTCTGTAAACACGACCCGGGGATTTTTTTCACAATATTCCAAAATCGTCTTGCGGGTTTCTTCTGTTATGCCTCCATCGATCAATTCCAAGCCAGGTGTGATCTGATTAAATTCCAATTGATCGCACAAAAGAAGCAAACTGTTGATCAGGTATTCGGCCCGGGGTTCGTTATCGCAAAGCACCACTTGTAAATTGACACGTTCAACGCTATGGACTTTACGGAATGACAGCGATTTCAGCACCTCCATTAAGCAGACGGTGATGCCGATCACCGCAAAAAGGGAGATCATCACCCAGACAAATTGCAGCAGCATAGTATGTACCTCCATAAAAATAATCCCATACATATTGTATGGGATTATTCTTTATTTCGTTACGTATTTTTTAATCTCTTCCGCTACCGAAGTATCTTCCCAGGGCAGTTGCAGATCCTCACGACCCATATGGCCATAACTGGAGGTTTGCTTATAGATGGGGCGACGGAGATCGAAATTCTTGATAATAGCGGCAGGGCGCAAATCGAAGAATTTTTCCACCACCTCATTGATTATCTCGTCGGAAACAGTGGAGGTGCCAAAGGTATCAACGGTTACAGAAACCGGCTGAGCCACGCCGATGGCATAGGCCAATTCTACCTCACACTTTTTAGCTAAACCGGCTTTAACGATGTTTTTGGCCACGTGACGAGCGGCATAAGCAGCGGAACGGTCCACTTTGGTGGGATCCTTACCGGAGAAGGCGCCACCGCCATGGCGACCATAGCCACCATAGGTATCTACAATGATCTTACGACCGGTAAGGCCGGTATCACCCTGGGGACCGCCCACAACAAAGCGGCCGGTGGGGTTAATATAGAATTTGGTATCTTTCATTAATTCTGCAGGAATCACCGGTTCGATCACGTGTTCCAAGATATCAGCACGGAGGGTTTCGAGGGAAACATCCGCACTATGCTGGGAGGATACCACCACGGTATCAACCCGCACGGGAACGTCGTTTTCATATTCCACAGTTACCTGGGTCTTGCCATCGGGACGGAGATAATCTAAGAGACCGCTTTTACGAACGGCAGTGAGCCGTTTAGCCATCTTGTGGGCCAGCGAAATAGCAAGCGGCATCAGTTCTTCGGTTTCGTCGGAGGCATAACCGAACATCATCCCCTGGTCACCGGCGCCCACGGACATTTCGGCCGCTTCGGAGCCTTCTTTTGCTTCCCAGGCCTTATCAACGCCCATAGCAATATCCGGGGACTGACGGTCCAAAGAAACGGTTACAGCGCAGGTATCGCAGTCAAAACCATATTTGGCACGGTCATAGCCGATTTCACGGATCGTTTCACGCACCACGTGCTGATAATCCACCTGGGCATTGGTGGTAATCTCGCCCATGACACAAACAAAACCGGTGGTAACAGCAGTTTCGCAGGCTACACGCG
>JAZOXD010000049.1:0-3778 GCA_045659565.1 Eubacteriales bacterium
GGTTCTCACGGCCTGGATATGCCCGAAGATCTGAACATTGTACATTTCTATAAAGTTTTATAAAAAGGATGGCCCCGACGTTAGTCGGGGGCATTACTTTATTTTTTTAACGTTTCATAATAATCTGCAATTACCTTTACCCATTGGGGGTCTTCAAAGGCGGAATATTCCTTCAAAGCGGTGGCAACACCTTGGGTCTTGGCAGTTTGGGCAATCTTCAGGCTGCCTTCATCCTCCGAACTGCCGAAATGCAGGGCAGCGGCAATCCCCAAGCAAATATAACGGGGCTCAATGCCCTGTTTCAGGCAAAGTTTCAAAGCCCCGATCAGCCGATCGTTTTCCGAAAGTTTACGGGGGGTATCCCGACCCACCCGGAAGCAGGTATCGCCCAACAGCTTATTCTTATAACGCTGTAAAAGATCGGCGGCGTGGGCCTGCAGTTCTTCCAGGGGCACGCCGTGCTCCTTGGAAAGGGCCATGGACGCTTCCTCCAGCGCCTTTTGGGCCAGATTCATCACCTCCGGCCGTTCCGCCGTTTGCCAGATGAATTCATCCCCCTTCAAGGTGCCCAGATAGGCCGTGAGGGCGTGGCTCATATTATGCATAAACAATTTTCTTTGAATGAAAAACTCAAAGGGGCTGAAGGGCTCCAGATTAAGAATCTCCGGAATCTCGCCCTTAAAGGCAGCCCGATCCACCGGCAGTTGGCAAAATTCCTCCACGCATACCGCCAACGGGTTTTCCGCCTTAAGATGCTCCGGGGTGGCGGGCACCATCCGGCCGATGGATGCCTCCACCAGCCCAAAATAGTCATTGAAATAAGCGGTTTCTTCCACGTTAAGATGCTCGCTGACCAGTTCTCGCAGATAGGAATCTGCATTCAACCGGTTTTCACAGATAATAATATTCAAGGGCTTTTGATTGCCCGCTGCAAAGCGGCGCTTCACCCCTTCTGCCAAGGGTTTGGCAATATAGGGCAGAACGTTCACCCCCACGGCGGTCGCCATAATATCTGCCTTGGCCATCAGATCCCCCACAGCGGCGGGATCCTTGCCCAAAAGGGCGGTGACGTTGGTAATCTCTTGCTTTTCGTAGGTTTCGCCTTTAGTCACGTAAAGGGGATATTTTTCTTCCCGTTGCAATTGGCCCACCACAGCCTCGTTAATATCAATAAAGGTGGTCCGGTAGCCGGACAGGCTGAATAACTGGCCGATAAATCCACGGCCAATGTTTCCGGCTCCGTACATCACTGCATTTTTCATCTTAGTCCTCCAAATAGATCGGGTTGGTTAAAAAGACGCACCGCCCCTTTTCCTGTTCGTAAACTTCCAGGCGAATGGGGTTGCAGGAAACAGAACCCCGTTGCACCGGCAATAAAAGTTCCTTCCCCTCTTCGGTCTCCGCCCGGTAAAGCTCCTTTCCGGCACTCATTACCCGAAGGGTATAAGGCTCCGTGAGATTTTTAAAGCAGATCCGGGCGGTGGCGGTTTCCGTTTCGCCGATCCGCAGGATCTGGCCGATCTCCTTGCCGTTGACGGTGAATTCCCAATCCGCCTTCCAACGGTAGGGATTGCCCATGCACACCCGTCCGGCCAGCATGGCTGCCTCGATATATTGTCCTCTCGGGAGTTTCGTCCGGATCCAGTTGCCGAAGTTATTGCCCTTGCGCCAGCCCACCTTGGAATCGTGGCTGTCGCTGTCGCCCACACCGGTGAGCTTCAGGCCATGCATAGCCAGTTGATCCCAAAGGTAAAGATGCTCTTCCAGGGAAAATCCGTAGCGACCCCGAGGAAATCCCACTTCCATCAGTTGAGCGCCGTTCAATCGGGTCTCCAACGCTTGTTGAATCAGTCCGTTCATCACCTGCCTGTGGTTGCAATCGGGGATCTTACCCCATTCCTGGAAGGGGTGGTTATAGGAGAAAACGGCACCCTGTTCCGCCAGCTGAGCGGTCCCCCGCTCCTTGGCGGTTTCGTAGCCATCTTCCTCATAATTGACCACGGACACCTTTTCGCTGTAGCAGTTCATATGGTGAGCGGGGGTTTTCTCATAGCCGGAGAAGATACTCAGTCCATAGGCTTCGCCGATTTTGTGGGCCAGTTCCTTTTGGCGCTTGCGCACCTCCTCGGCCACGTATTCCCGCCGGGTGGAAAGCCCCATCAGGTACCCTTCGGCCTCTGCCGTAACCGTAACACTCAAAAAGGCATTATCCTGCCCGAATTCAGGGTCAAATTCCAAAACGTCCCGGGATAAGGGGAATTCATAGCGGCCGTCGGCCCGCCATTCTATCTTTTTCTGCCAATCGTACCCCTTCGCCTCACCCAGGCAATAGCAAAGATGCTGTTGTTCAAAGCCCTCGGGCTTTTGGGAAAGGGTGAAATCAATACAGGTGGCGGTGTCCTTGGGCAGATCCAGTTCCAAAATAACCGTCAACTCTGCCAATAAAGAGGCCTGATGTTTTTTGCCGGCACTTTGAAAGGAATAAGCCTTGCCGGGCTCAATCTTCAGGGCAAAGCCACCTTGATAAGGAACACTTTCGCCCGGGGTCCCCCCGCAATCGAACCAGCCGGTTCCCGCCTCCCCGGCGGCGCCTGCCGTCTGCAGGCGGAATTCCTCAATGCAGCCTTTCAACCGATTCATTCGCACGTCGTGCTCGGTGATAAACATTCCGTCATAACCCGCCCGTTTCGCCTCGGTGGCGTGAGAGCGGATGGAGGCAAAATTCTCAAAGCCGGCGTGCAAATGGGTCTGCACCAGATAATTTTTCATTTTCAATGAGGGCCGGCTGGGAATGACAAAAAATTCCTTGGTTTCGCTGTCGATCAGCGCCCAATGGAACATCCCGTTCAGGTAGATCGGCGGTTTCAATTCCCATTGAGGGGGATAATGGGAGTCCCAATTGCCGGTGTGGCCGTAGAGCACGAAATCCACGTCGTTGATTTTCACTCTGGGAGGCATATGGGTCAAATAGCAACGCAAGCCCAATACTTCGATCACGGTGCGGTTGGGCACCACGTTGAATTCCTTGGGCAGGGTGACAAAATCGTCGTTATTGCCGGAGGTGAAATAAACGGGGCAGTTAGCCCGTTGCAAGATTTCGCCCAGCGCCTTCAGCCCGGCCTCGTACCCTTCCCGATGCTCCGGCTTGCGCCCCACCTTCCATTCATCGGCGGAATCCCCGGTGTGGATGATCGCCCCGGGGCGCACCCAACCCAGCAGTTGCGCCAATTGAGGATATTGGCGGGTATCCGTATCGGAAATATATAAGATCAAGGGGCCCTTGGCCCTTTGGGCAAAGATCTTGATTACGTTTTCAACAGGGGTCAGATCAGGCAGCATTTCGTTTCTCCTTCCACCACGTAAACAAATAAATCAGTAACAATACGATTCCGGCGCCCATCAGCGCCCCGCTCAGCAGGTTATAGACGCCGCCAATGCCCTTCCAATATTGAAAAATCAGGGCGCAGGCCCCGGCCAGAAGGCAATCCAGCCCCATAATCAGCAAAAAGCTCTTGCCCGCTTTAAGCCGGGCGACGGATTTTTCATCCTGAGCGGGCAACAGTCCCAATTTGGAAAAGGCGGGCAACAACAGCCCGAAAAACAGAGCCATTATGAACACTTCCAAAGGCAACAGCAGGCTGTTTTTCAAAAGGCCGCTCCAAAAATAATAAAGATATCCCTTGCCCATCAGGATAGAGGCCCAAAGGGAATTAAGCAACACGTGGGCAAAATAATTGGTGCAAAACTTGGCAAAAAACAACTTGGTGACGGCAATCTT
>JAZOXD010000050.1:0-26221 GCA_045659565.1 Eubacteriales bacterium
ATTCCATATCCGCCCGCAAAAATCACATTGAACTCACGGACCGTCCGGGAGGCCGACCCCTACAATACGTAACGATAGTTTTAATCAAAATAAATCAGCCCTGCGGGAGGTCGTTGATTCCCGCAGGGCCGTTTTCTCATATTGCTATTACCTGAATGGTCCCTTGGGGGACACGCGGGGTACGCTTGCCCCGCGGAGGGGGATCACTCCCCGTAAGAGTCATCAAAGCAAGGATTTATAGAGCGCTTTGATCTCTTCCACGCTGGTGTCGCGGGGGTTGCCGGGGCGGCAAGCATCGGCAAAGGCGGATTCGCTGTGGAAATCCAGATCCTCTTCCTTCACGATCTCCTTCAGGTCGGCGGGAATGCCTACGTCGGCAGAAAGTTTGCGAACGGCATCCACGGCGGCTTTGCGGTATTCTTCAACGGTCATTGCCTCGGTGCCTTCCACACCCATAGCGGCGGCGATGTACTTATACTTATCACCGGTGTTGGGTGCGTTGTATTCCATCACGGTGGGCAGGATGATGGCGTTGGCTACGCCGTGGGGAGTATCATAAACGGCACCCAGAGGATGGGCCATACTATGTACAATCCCCAGACCTACGTTGGAGAAGCCCATACCGGCGATATACTGACCCAAAGCCATGCCTTCCCGGCCGTCGGCGGTGTTATCCACAGCGCCCCGCAGGCTCTTGGCGATGATCTCGATGGCCTTCAGGTGGAACATATCGGTCATTTCCCAGGCGGCCTTGGTGGTGAAGCCTTCGATGGCGTGGGTCAGGGCATCCATACCGGTGGCGGCGGTCAGGCCCTTGGGCATGGTGTTCATCATTTCGGGATCCACGATGGCGATATCGGGGATATCGTTCACGTCCACACAAACGAACTTGCGGTTCTTTTCCACGTCGGTGATCACGTAGTTGATGGTCACTTCCGCAGCGGTGCCGGCAGTGGTGGGCACAGCGATGGTGAACACCGCATGATTCTTGGTGGGGGCAACCCCTTCCAGAGAGCGCACGTCGGCGAATTCGGGGTTGTTGATGATGATGCCGATAGCTTTGGCGGTATCCATAGAGGAGCCGCCGCCCACGGTTACCATACAGTCAGCGCCGCTTTCCTTATAAGCTTTCACACCGTCCTGTACGTTTTCGATGGTGGGGTTGGGCTTGATATCGGAAAAGAGGGTGTAGGGAACGCCTGCGTCCTCCAAAACCTTCAGCACCTTGCCGGTCACGCCGAACTCTACCAGATCTTTATCAGAGCAGACAAAGGCCTTTTTAAAGCCCTTTGCGGTGAGCAGTGCGCCGATCTCGTTGATGGCGCCTGCGCCGTGGTAAGAAATACCGTTCAAAACAATTCTGTTTGCCATTTTGTTTTCTCCTTTATAAATTATTTTATTTGCGAATTTTGAAAATACTGTTCAGGGCGTTCATAGCCGAAAAATGATCGTAACAATCGTGGCGAAGCAGGTCCAAAGGTTCCATGGTCTTTTGCAGTTTTTCAAAAACGGCCAAAGCTTCTTCGTTTTGTTCGTTGGCCTTCAGAGCGGCGGCTTCCGCATAGCCCATCAGGAACTTAGCGTGCCATTCCAACAGGCTCCAGGATACGTATTCGCAACGGTGTTCCGTATCCAGATGGGCGCGGATGGTGGGCAAAAAGGCTTCCGCAAGGGCGGGGATTTCCTTAAAGGCGGCGGCCACTTGGGGGTTTACGTGGCGGTCGTCTTCCTTAACGGAGTTATGGCCCGCCAGGAACAGGAAATCGGCCTTTTCTTCAATCTGATCCAGATAATCGGCCACCAACTTCCAATCCTTGCCATAGGCGGCGGAGTAATATTCCTCCTCCAGTTCTTCAAAGGATCGGGTGTTGTCGTATTGCATTTCGCCGTAAACGTAGAATTGGAACCCGTTGGGGAAGTAGGCCCGCTGGGAACCGTCTGCCACGATCCCCTTCAGATTGTGGCGGGGCAGGCCCCGCATATCTTCCCAGATGGTGCGGGCCAACATACGGCTGCTCATATCAAAGAAATTGGCACGCCAGAAGTAATATTCATAACAGAAGCAATCCCCGTGGAACACCTGTTGCCACTTGTTCAGATAGCCCAGGGCTTCGTTCATATTGCGGGGCTGAATCAGTTCGTTCCGCTTGTATTCCATCAGGTGCTCGGTGTCGATGGGGGTGTTGTAATTTTTGGTGTAATAGCGTTTGATGGGGGCAAACAGCAAGAGGAAGCGGTCCTCGTTTTTAAACCGCTCGGTCTTGGGGGCCCAGAAGGTATCTAAATAGGCGATGAATGCAATCTTATTTTGAATGCCCCGTGCGGTGAGTTTTTCATCCACCTCGTTCAGCATCATAATATACCAATCAGAGGGCAGTTTCTTTTTACATTCCTCACATTCGCAATGGCTGTTGGGGGCATCGGAAAGCCAAACGTGAACGTAGTTTACGTTATCCTGCTTGGCGCAGTAATCCACTACCGCATCCGCCATAATGGTGCGGGTTTCGGGGTTAGAAAGGCAGTTGTTGGAATTCAGGTTGTAACCGTCCCGAAACAGACCCCGGCGGCCGTAAATCAGGGTTGCGTGCTTCTGGTATTTTTCTTTTTTGTATTCTTCCAGCCGTTCTTCTTCGGAAAGATCGCGGCAATTTCGGAACCCAAAGGGCCAGGCAGTCCAGCCGTGGCCGTAATCGTGGAACCGCATATCGCGGCGTTCGATCTCCGCTTCGCAGGCCCGCTTCCATTGCAGGGCGGTGTTGAAGGAAGGGCCGCCTTCGTCTTCCATAGAGGAATAGGGGTTGTTGTAAAAATGATGATAATAGCCCTGGGGGGAATCCCCTTCGATCATAAAGGTGTTCAGACCCACCTTGGGGGTAAAATCAATGGCGTTCATCATCTGGGGCTGGCTTTCGGCCCCTTCGTTGCATTGGCCGCGGTAACGGAAGGTGGCCAGATGGGTGTATTCCACGGGCTTCAGCCCTTCAACAAGGGGAATTTTCTCGCCATCGGGGCCGGGGAACAGCCAGATGCACCCTTGCTTTTTCAGATAACGGTAAACCGCAAGTAAAACCGCACGGGGGTTGCTCCCCGCAATAATGCCCCCTTGTTCTTGGGCGCTGACGTAGATCTCATCATCCAGATACGGATCCGGGGCGGTGGATTTCAAGCCGAAATCTTCCAATAACCCCAGGCGGAAGCCTTCTTTGGCCAGGGGATCAAAAACAGGGTCGATCCCCCCTGCGCGGGGCATCATCATCCGCAGGTATTTTTTCAATTCCTGGGCGGCAAACATCACGGTGGGGTGGGGGTTCACAAAAAAGATGCGGTACATAGGCAAAACCTTCCTTTCCGATTTATTTTAATTATAACAAACCCTATAAATAAGTCAATAAAGCCTTGAAAATTTAAATATTTTATTTATAATAGAGGGCAAAGGAGCGTGATCTTATGAAAAAGACCGTTAATATCTGGATGCAGATGCTGGGCTTTAATCGGGACGATCCCGACCGTGGCGTCGCCCGCTTCCTGGACCAAACGGGTTTTACCCCCGATAGCGTCTGCGCCCTGTTGTTTCATTGCGATTTTGTGAATTTACATAAAGGGATGGAGGAGGAATACGTGCTGTTCCCCGATATCTGCGCCTATCACGGCATCCCCTTTAATAAAGAACGGGCCCGCCAGCCCTGGACCAACCACGATCTGCGTACCCTGGTGGCAGAACTGAAGAAAAAGGGCGTGGATTTTTATGCGGGCATTATGGGTTCTTACCTGAACGATGCCCACCATCACGAATGGCTTTCGGACCATCGGGAACTGCAGGCCTGCCGAAGGGATAAAGATGGGAGTTTAATGTGCCTGAAACGGTTTAAAGACGGCACCTATTACGAAGATTTCTTTGCCCAAAAACTGGCCCAAACCCTGGTGGATTACGGGATGGCGGGGGTGCATATTGCCGATGGCTTCTGCCCCAGCAGCCGCCTTTATCAATCGGATTATTCCTGGGATATGGTGGATCAGTTTCAAATGCACACGGGCCTGGCTCTGCCAAAGGAACTGACCGTCACCGCGGGGAGGGACGACATGGAAAACCGCACCCTGCGCGCCGATTATATCTGGGCCAACCTGCGGGAAGAATGGATCCGCTTTTACGAATGGCGGTGGGCTAAATTCTTTAAAACCGTTTGCGATGCCGCCCATAAGGTGGGGAAAAAGGTGTGGATTCTGGGGATGTATTGCACCGATCCCTTTGAAACCCGTTATATCCACGGTTTTGATACCAACGCCGTGATGGAGGCGGGGGTGGATTGTATGACCGCCAATATCCTGCCCACCAGCGTGGGGTTGAACGCCCGCAAGGAATTTTTCCACCGTTATCACCTGGATCTGCCCCTGGTGCGGGCCCAGGCAAAAACGGGCTCCATCATTTCAATGGTGAACGTGCAGGATGCTTCTGAAGAATGGAGCGTTCTGGAACATCATCCCGTTAAATTGGAACGGGATATTTATACCATCACCGCCGCCCGTAACGGGGCCAAGGGGGATCAACCCTCTGCCGACGGCCTGTTCCTTTGCCTGGGCGACGGCCTGAAGCGGGATAGCTGGGATTGGCTTAAAGGCCGTATCGACGTGGGTTTTCAGGCAGATAGCGCCGCCTGTTGGTCCCCTATGATCCTGTGGTCCCAACACGCTTCCGATCAATTGATCGGGGAATATATCCGCACCCGCCGCACCAGCGATCATAAGCAAGCCACCGAGTTTTTCAAGGCGGGAATGCCCTTCGGCGGCGCCGTGAACAGCGCAGAACTGAAGGATTTTGAAGGGTGCCTGTTTGCTCCCAACTATGATCTGCTTTCGGAAGAGGAGCAGAATTTGTTGAAAAAGGCCGCCTATCCCTGGGTGGGCACCGCCCCTGCGGGGTATCCGTTAGAAGGTTTGAACCCCGCCGTGATTACTCTGGACGAGGGCAGTGATTATCCCATGCAGGCCTTCCTGTGTAACGCCCCTTGCGGGGAAGAACTTTCCCTGCCCTTTGGCCAAGGGGAAGGCCGTGGGGACGAGCCCGATGGAGATATTAACTCCCTGGAAGAGGAACTGCCCTTCCGCAACCTTACGGAATCCTTTGTGGAAAACTGTGTGAAACTGTTGAAGGCCGCCCGTTATCAGGTGTTCCCCGTGGAGTGCGATAAGCCGATGTTGGCCATCAAACTGAAAAACGGCAAGGATCGCCTGTTTATCTATAACCCCGAGGAACGGGCTTATAACCATGCCTTTATTGCTTATCCCCATAACGTAAAGGCGGTGGAACGGGTGGGCTTTTACCCCGTTTTGCCTGTGCGCTTCCTGCAGGAAAGTAACCATCATCTTACCTTTAATTATGATAATCAGATCGCCGAAACCAAAAAATTCCAAACGAAACTGGCCCCTGCGGGCGTCAGTATTCTGGACATCGAACGTTGACCCCCTCCGAGGGGCAAGCGTGCCCCTCGTGTTCCCCCTTTCAAGGGGGAACAAACGAAGGGAATTGCAATTTAAAATGACGGGCCGGCGGGAATGGACTTCCCCCAGGGCTGGTTTATTGTGCAAAAGTTGCGATGGGGGTTGTAGGGGGGCGGAAAAAATCAGATCTAACCCGCCGAACATCCATCAAGACCAACGGAACGACACACGGATCGCCCCCTGCCGCAGGGGCGATCGGAGATTCCGCAAAGGAGAAAATTTGTGATGATCTATTATTGACAATTTATCAAAAAGGTGTAGAAAAATGTTGATTATAGTGATATAATGAAATTTAATATATAAATATTTATAATATTTAATTTATTATGTTTATAATATTTAATTTATTATAGCAATCGTATGGAGGCTTCTATGACCGAAAAGGACTTTAAAAAACTGAACCGGAAACAACTTTTGGAGCTTTTGTTGAAGCAAACCGAGCGGGCTGACCGGATGCACCTGGCTCTGCAGCAGGCCGAGGACAAGCTCCGGGACCGCAAACTGACCGAGCAGGAGGCCGGCTCCATCGCCGAGGCTTCCTTGCGGCTGAATGGGGTGTTTGAAGCGGCAGAAGCCGCCGCCTCCCAATATCTGGATAACATTAAGGCCCTGAGCGCCAACCAAAACGCCATTCTTCAGCGCAAGGAGCTGGAGGCTCAGCGCAAGGTGGAGGAAATGCTGCAGGAAGCCAAGGCCCATTGCGCACAGATGGAAGCAGAATGCGAAAAACGTTGTGCCCTGCAGGACGCAGAGTGTGAAAAGCGTTGTGCCCAGCGGGAGGCGGCTGCCCAGCAACGGCTGAAGGACATTTCTGTTCAGTTGGAGCAGATGTTCCGCCAAAAGAAGGCGCTGGACGATATCTTCAGCAGCTATGCGGCCAAGCAAGACTATGAAGAATAAGGAGCAAGCCTTACCCAGCGCCCAATTGGTTCAGAATGAGCTGAAGCGGGAGCGGAACCGGATGCGATATCGCCGCATCCTGAAAAATACGTTGTACGCCTTGGTAACGGTGGCGGCGGTGGCGGTGCTGATTGCCACCCTGGTCCTGCCGGTGTTGCAGATCTCCGGCACCAGTATGGAGCCCACCCTGAATAATGGCGAAATTGTGGTATTGATTAAAACCGACAAACTGCGCCGGGGGGATCTGTGCGGATTTTCCTATTCCAACAAGATCCTGATCAAGCGGGTGATTGGCCTGCCCGGCGATGTGATCGAAATCGATGGGGAAGGAACCGTCTGTGTGAACGGACAGGTACTGGCGGAGCCCTATGTGCGGGAAGCCGGGCTGGGGGAATGTGATATTGAATTTCCCTATACCGTTCCCGAGGAATCTTATTTTCTGATGGGCGATCATCGCTCCACCTCCATTGACAGCCGCAGCACGGTGATCGGATGCGTGGAACGGGAACAGGTCGTTGGAAAACTGTTTTTAAAAATCTGGCCTTTAAATAAAATTTCTTTGTTGAACAGATAACAGCAGAATCGAAAGGAGGGGAGAGGAATGGTCAGCCGGGAACCGGATCAATATCTGAATAAAAGTCGGCAGTTCAAAAAGCATCTGACCGCATTGTTGCCCATCCTTTCCCTTCTGGTGGTGCTGGGGGTCTTTTGGTGGCTGAAACTGGTGGGAATTACCCTGGCCGGCGAAGCCTTTTGCGGAAAAGATGAGCATAGCCACGGGGAAGCCTGCTTGGTAATCGCTGCCGAAACCGATGAAGAATCCACGGCAGAAGAGGATGCTTACAGTTGCGGTCTGGAGGCGCACATCCATACTGCCGATTGTTATTCTGACCTGCAGGCCGATCTGGAAACCGCCGCCGATTGGGAAGCCACTCTGCCGGAAATGACCGGTGATATGGAGCGCCCCAAGCGGGTGCTGGCGGTGGCAACGTCCCAGTTGGGCTATGAAGAAAGCCAACGGAACTTTGAAGTGGATGCCCAAGGAGTCCGGCGGGGCTACACCCGCTACGGCACTTGGTTCGGCAACCCTTACGGCGATTGGTCCAATATGTTCACGGCCTTTTGCCTGCGCTACGGCGGGCTGGATAACCTGCCGGTCAGCGCCGGGGCCGATGCCATGCGCCTGCAATGGCAGGAACTGGGCCGCTATGCCGAGGCCATGGAATATGCGCCGGTGCCCGGGGATGTGGTCTTTTTGGATAAAAACGCCAACGGCACACCCGATGCCACCGCTATTGTAACCGCCTGCTCCAATGGGATCATCAGCGTCATCGAAGGAGACCTGAACAACCAAGTGGCGGAAACCATTTACGAGCTTGCGGGCGGAACGGTCTGCGGGTATGGAATTGTGGAACCCCGGGCGTTGCTTTCCACAATGAATGCGAATACCGGCAAAACGGCGATCGCCCGGACGGTGGCCTATGACAAAAGCCTGTTTACCGAGACCAACAGCTTTGTGCTTTACGTGGCCGGATCCGGCGGCTATTATGCCATCGACGACAACGCCAATGCGGTGCAGATCGAAATCGACGCTTCCGGCAATATCTTTGCCGAGATTGACGACCCGAATTTATTGCTCTGGTCCTTTACCTACAGCAGCACCGATTCTTATCTGATCCGGAATAGCAGCACCGGCCGCTATATGCACGCTTATCCCAACAACGGCACCGGCGTGACCACCGGGGGCGCTTATCCCAGCACCCTCCTTGCCCAGTCCAACGGCACCGTTAAGATCCGGAGCAACAGCGAATATGCCCGGTTGGTGGAATCCGCCGGCAACTTCCAGATGACCCAGAACCAATCCCAGGCCGCCGGCTATCGCTTTGGGCTTATGAGCCGTTGTACCGTTTGGCTGGATGGCACCCACGGCGGGCTGATGGGGTTGGGCGGTTCTTTGGATAAAAGCTATATGGTGGAAGCCGGTAGCACCATCACTCTGCCGGAGGATTGGCAGAGTCCCGCCAAATATCATTATCAGATCCGGGGCTGGATGGATATTAAAAACAATCGGTATTATCTGCCCGGCGCTGAAGTGACGGTAACCGAAAACCTGGTCTTTTATCCCGACTGGGTGGCCGCCAACCTGGATGTGGGTCAATACAATACCCAGGTGGCGGATACGGTGAGCACCAACGATTTTATCACCACCCGGGTGTTTGACTATAATGCCCTGTTTAATTTGTATTCATTGACCTCCAGCATCAGCGCCACCGCATCCGGCCACAGCGAAAGCTGGAGCCTGGTGGCCAATGGAACGGTCCCCTATAAAAATCAGGAGACCCTGGGCTTTATTTTTGCGGACTATGACAGCACCGGGGATATTTCTTATCCTCGCAACCAGAATTCCGCCAACATCAGCGGGGGAATCTATCCCGATCTTTATACGGAGCGGCTGGGATCCATGCTGTTCGATCCGGAGAACGAATATGATCCCGCCACCGGCGAAGGGGTTGTGGGCAAGCGGTATTTGGGTACCGCCGACCATCTGTTCCAGATCGATCATAACCCCGAAAGCGAAAACTACGGCTATCATTACTACGATTCCCGGCTGAATGCCGCCTCCTATAACCAATCGGACCGCCGGTTTTATGTATACGATTATCTGGAACGGACCGCCGACTCCTCCAAGGATGGGGGTGTGGGGGAATATTCCGACTTCCTGCCCCTGAATTCGCCCTATGCCAATACCAACGGGAACACGGTGGTTCAGTATAATTACAACGGCGAAAACGGGGAGTATGCGGGCGTTACCCATTATCAGTACGACGCCAAATATAACACCAACAATAACTCCACCGAAAACGTAACCACCAACTATTGGTTCGGTATGAGCCTGGAGATGGAATTTTATCTGCCGGACCGACCCGGCGTAACCGATGCCGACGGCGAATATGGCAACCGGGATCTTTACGGGCAGCAGATGCACTTTAAATTTTCCGGTGACGATGACGTCTGGGTCTTTGTGGACGGCCAGCTGGTGCTGGATATCGGCGGCGTTCACGGGGTGGAAAACGGCGATATCAACTTTTCCTCCGGCGCCGTGGTTGTGAACGGCACCCAGGTTTCCACCCTCAGCGGGGTGAAAGCAGGGGGACATACCCTGACGATTTATTACCTGGAGCGGGGCAGCTCCCAATCCAACTGCGCCATCTATTTCAATCTGGCGCCCCGCTTCGCCTTGACCCTGCAAAAAGAGGATGTGCTGACCCAATCCCTGCTGGATGGCGCGGAATTTTCGGTCTATATGGATGCCGACTGCACCATTCCCGCAGAACTTTGGGAAAGCTCTGCGGCCTATAAAAATGATCTGCCCGCCACCCACACCTTTACGGTAAAGGATGGCACGGCAGAGATCTGGGGGTTGATCACCGGTAAGATCTATTACATCCGGGAAACCAAGCCTCCGGACAAGGAGGCCTTTAGCAGGGCCTACGGCATTATCTGCCTGGCCTTGGATAAACGGGGCGAGAGCTCCTATAGCGTGGAGATTCTGCCGGAAATCGATGAAAACGGAAACGAAATTGCCCCCTCCGGCGGCTTCACCGTTTATGGCTTCTGGATCAATGAGGAGACCCAGGAGGCCTATATCTCCGTTACTAATGCCCATGAATGGGTGGAGGATACCACCACGGTTCAGGCGCATAAGGTCTGGGGCGATGCTTTGGACCATTCCGGGGATTCGGTAACCGTATATCTGACGGTAACCTATCCGGACGGCACCGTCACCCGTATCCGAAAGGAACAACTAAGCGCAAAAAATAACTGGCAATACAGCTGGAACAATCTTCCCAAATATGCCGAGGACGGGGTGACCGAAATCACCTACGGCATCGAGGAGGCCTATGTGCCCGGCTACAGCCCCACCATTGAGCAGGTGAAAACCATCGAAACCACCACCGTTAAATGGGACAACGTCACCGCCTTTGAAGACGGCCAGGTGTACCTGCTGACCACCAACAGCGGCGCTTTGGCCACCGTTTCTGCCACCTCCGGCAATCTGCGCTGGGTGGAGGTGGAAACGGCCAAGACCCTGCCCGATGCTCTGTGGACCGCCAAGGTCAGCTCCGGCAAGGTGAAGTTTACCAATGGAAACGGACAGATTCTGAACTTCAACTACGGAAACTCTTCCAACAACCGATATTTCAATGCCACCACCAGCCAGGGCTCCTATCAGGAACTGACGCCGGTGAAAAACGGAGCGGGCTTCCGCCTTTATTGCACCCGGTCAAATCGCTCCTACTATATCGGAACGCTAAACACAAACGGCAGAGCCACCGCCACCACCACGGCCAGTTCCGGCCAGACCTTTACCCTCATGACCCGGGTGACCGAAACCACCCGGCAGGAGGCGGAAGGGTTGGCTTTCCGGGTGACGAACGAGCCCCTGGAGCAGGAAACCAGCCTGAAGGTGACCAAGGTCTGGGACCTGGGAATGGCCACCGGCGTGGCTTATGAACAGTCCCAGGTAACCGTAAAACTTCTATCCAATGGGAAGGATACGGGACGGACGGTGACCCTGAACCTGAAAAACGGCTGGCAGGATACCTTCTGGGGCTTGCCCTATGCCGATGCAAAGGGGGTTCCCTTTACCTATACGGTGGAAGAAACCTGGGAAAACAAAGACTGGATCTCCTCCTATGGCAAGGTGACCCTTCTCCCGGGAACGGTTCCCACCTATGAAGTGACCGTAACCAATACCTATCGGTTGGGATACGGCTACGAGATGCCCGTCACCGGCGGCGCAGGAAAAACCTTATGGGTACTGATCGGGCTTGCCTTGATGGCGGGCGCGTTGGTATGCGGATTCTTATTGAGGCGTAAGGAAAGGAGGTCGGAACCGGACGATTCATCCGGATAAAACCTCCAGCGGCAAAGAAATTGCGCCGCGATACGAATCCAAATCAATAAATCTATTTTTTAAAAAAGAGAGGGACAAATCATGAAAAAGTTATTTGCAGCGTTGCTGGTTGTGATGATGTTTCTGATGAGCGTTATCCCCGCCTTTGCAGCCGAAACCGGAACCGGAACTATTACCATTAATGACATCACCGATGGCGCCGTTTACGAGGTCTATCGTCTGTTGGATCTGAAAAGCTACAATGACCAGACCGGCGCTTATTCTTATCAGGTGAACAGCGCCTGGTCCACATTCTTTGCCACCGATGAGGCCCAACAGTACGTAAATGTGGAAGACGGCTATGTAACCTGGAAGGTCTCCGAGGATGATGCTGTCGTGGCCACCTTTGCCAAACTGGCTCTGGAATATGCCAAGACCAAAAACATCAGCCCCGTAAAATCCTCTAACACCGAGGGACATATGGAAAAGGGCACCGATGACGAAACCAAAAAGCCCTACGGTAAGTTCAGCAAGCTGGAACTGGGCTGGTATCTGGTGGATTCCTCTGTGGGCGTTCTTTGCGGCCTGACCACCACCGCTCCCGATGCTTCCATTACCGTAAAGAACGGCGCTCCCACCATCCGCAAGGAGGTGCAGGAGGATTCCGATAATCAGTGGGGGGATAAAAATTCCGCCGATATTGGCCAGACGGTAAACTTCCGAGTTACTATTGATGTAAACAAGGGCGCACAGGACTATGTTCTGCACGATATGATGAGCGCCGGCCTGACCTTTGATAAGGTCGGCAAGATCGAACTGCTGAAGAAGGGTGCTGCCAGCGGCACCACCGCTACCGTTAACACCGATTACACCATTTGGACCGCCACCGGTATTACCGAATCCACCGAGGATGATGTGACCGATACCTGCACCATGGAGGTTCGCTTCAGCGAGGATTTTTGCGACAGTCTGGAAGAGGGCGACACTCTGGTGGTTTACTATCAGGCCGTTCTGAATAATAACGCAGTGATCGCCGGTGAGGGCAACCTGAACGAAGCTTGGTTGGAATACGGCGAAAGCAACTATACCACCCACGAAACCACCCATTATATCACCCATACCTATACTTATGCCTTTGATCTGGTAAAGACCGATAATCAAGATGTTCTGCTCAGCGGCGCCAAGTTCAAGATTTTCTATGCAGCCACCGGTGACAATGAAGTGCCCGTGGTTTTGGTCAGCGAAGGTGTTTACCGTGTTGCAGTTAAAGGCGAGACCGGCGTGGAGATCAATGTGACCAACGGTAAGGTCAGAATATTCGGTCTTGATAGCGATACCTATTACTTGGAAGAAACCCAGGCACCCCAGGGCTATAATAGGCTGACAGCCCGTCAAATGTTTGAGATTGAGAATACCAATCTGGATGCAAGTCTGGAAAACGGTGCTTATGCCGAGGGCGGTGTAAAGGTTGTGAACAAGACCGGTTCCCGGCTGCCCATCACCGGCGGCTTGGGCTCCACTCTTTTCGTGATGCTGGGCGGCATCGCTGTGCTGGGCGCAGGGGTTCTGCTCTTTGTGAAGAAGAGAATGGCTCAGATAGCCGAATAATTTGTTTTCATCCCCGGGTATGGGCAACCATACCCGGATCAGGGAGGTGCTTATGAAAAAGAAGAATGGCAAATGGTCTACCTTTATCTTGCTTTTGGTTTTTTTCGTAGGCCTCTCCGTGATGTTATATCCCACAGTCAGCAGTTATTGGAATTCCCGCACCCAATCCAAGGCTATTGTGGATTACGAAAAGATGCTGGCCGCCATTCCCAAAGAGGATCATTCCAAAACCTTTGAGGCGGCGGAGCAGTATAACACCCGGCTGGCAACGCTGGGCTTCCCCTTGTTGGAATACGAGCAGGTGGAAGGCTATGCAAAAAGCCTGGATATCAGCGGCACCGGGATGATGGGCTATCTGGTGATCGATACCATCGGGGTGGAGCTGCCGGTGTATCACGGCACCGGGGAAGAGGTGCTGAGCGCAGCAGTGGGGCATCTGGAGGGAACCTCCCTGCCCGTGGGCGGAAAAGGAACCCATACGGTGGTTTCGGCCCATCGGGGCCTGCCTTCGGCCATCCTGTTCACCAACCTGGACCATCTGGAACTGGGGGATATCTTTTATTTTAAGATTCTGGACCGTACGGTCACTTATCAGGTGGATCAGATCAAAACGGTGGAGCCCGGGAATACCGCCGATTTGCGGATCGACCCCGCCGCCGATCAATGTACCTTGCTTACCTGCACTCCCTATGGGATCAACAGCCATCGGTTGCTGGTGCGGGGCAGCCGGATTGAGTCGGTGGAACAGCGCACCATTCATATTACCTCGGACGCTCATCGCATCGAGCCCCTGATCGTTACTCCCATTGTGGCGTTACCGATCCTGTTGGTGCTGATGCTGGTGGTTTTATTCAAGCCGGTTCAAAAAGACGAGTTGGGAGATGATCTGGAATGAACAACCGAATAACACGAGCTGTCGTTGGCCTTGTGATGACGGCGCTGGTGCTTTTGAGCTGGTGTGTTCCGGCCCTTGGGGCGGAAGTTGCCTCGCTGACGGTGCGCTATCTTCAGCAGGAGGAAGGCTGCGCCGGATTGACCGTGCCCTTGTTCCGGGTTGCGGAGTTGGGGCCGGAGGGCAGTTATATCCCCACCGGTGTTTTTGGGGAATATCCGGTTCGGCTGAACGGAATTCAAACCCAGACCGAATGGCGGAATACCGCCGTCACTTTGGCCGCCTATGCGGCGGCAGACGGGCTGGAGCCAACCCATATTGCGGTTACGGATCGCCAAGGAAACGGAATCTTTTCCGGTCTTTCCACAGGGCTGTATCTGATCCCTGCCCAGCAGGTAGAGAGCCTTGCGGGCGTAACGGTTTTTGAAGATTTCTTTGTGGTTTTGCCCGGAGCCCCGTCGGAGTCGGACCCGGCAGGGAAGCCCTTATATGACGTAACGGCAATCCCCAAGCAAACCGCTTTTACTCCCGCCCCCGGGGAATTGGAATACCGGGTGGTCAAGCAATGGAAGGACGATACCGACGCCTTACGCCCCGCATCGGTAACGGTAGAGATTTTGAAGAACGGAGCGTTGCATTCCACCCAGACCCTTTCCGCCGTTAACAATTGGTGCTACCGTTGGAAAGCCCCGGATGACGGCAGTCAATGGCGGGCGGTGGAGCGGGAGGCGCCCGCCGGCTATACGGTGACCGTTTCCCAACAGGAAACCACCCTGATTCTGACCAATTCTTATACGGGAGAGGACCCGGGCAAGATCCCCGGCGATACGCCGGAGACCGGAGATACCCGGGTGCTGTGGCCCTATGTGTTGGCGATGTGCTTCTCCGGAGCGGTGTTGCTGCTGTTGGGGATCCGGAGGGCCCGGATATGAGAAAACCAACCTTCAAGCCCCCGGCAACGGTGCTGATCGTGCTGGGAGTGTTGCTGTTGCTGGGCGGAGCGGCTCTTTTTGGATACCAATCCCTTGCCGCCCGCCGGGCGGAAGGGGAGGCCCGTCAATGGGTGACGACCCTTCGGGAGGGAATGCCACCGGCCCGGGACGGCGTGCCGGAGAAGGGCACTGATCCCCGGATGCCCCAGCGGGAGCTGGAGGGCGAAAACTTTGTGGGGATTCTGGAGGTTCCTTCCTTTGAGCGGACCTTGCCCATCGGCGCCCTTTGGAAAAGGGAGAAGGCTACCCGCTTTCCCTGCCGTTATGGGGGGAGCTTGTACGAAAACAACCTGATATTGGGCGGTAGTGATGGCCCCGGGCAATTGGATTTTGTGAAACAGATTTCCAATGGGGACACCGTGTTTATCACCGATCTGACCGGCCTGCGGGTGGAATACCGGGTAACAGAGATTCGCCAGACCAAGGATGTTTCCACCACAAACCTGGCCGCAGAAGGGGAGCTGGTGTTGTTTGCCCGGAATACCTATTCCTTGGATTATACCGTCATTCGTTGTGAACGGAATTAAAAAAACGCCACAGATTCTTTTTGAATCTGTGGCGTTTTATGTGTACTAAATATATCGCATTGGGTTCACCGGACTGCCGTTGATCCGTAGTTCGAAATGCAGATGGGGACCGGTACTGTTACCGGTGGAGCCGATCCGGCCGATCTGCTGGCCCTGGGTCACCGTTTCGCCCACCGATACCAAATTGGCGCTCATATGGGCATAATAGGTGGTGTAGCCGTTGCTGTGGCGGATTTTGACGCATTTGCCGTAGCCACCGCTCCAGCCGGAGAAGATCACCGTTCCGCCGGCAGAGGCGTAAACAGCCTTGCCATAGGCGCCGCTCATGGTCAGGTCCACACCCACGTGCCCCCGGTAGCCGCCATAGGCGCAGGAGGTATATCCGCCGTTGATGGGCCGGATAAAGGCACCGGTGCCCGCCAGGGAGGAATAGGAGGTGGGATAGGGCTTGGTGCCCACATAAAGTTCCCGGGTTACCGGTTCCTTGGTAACGATGGAGGAAAGGATCTTGGTGCCGGTCTTTTGGCCGTCCACATAGGTAACTTCGGCGGTTACCGTCTTGCTACCCTTTTGGCCCGCTTTTTTCACCTTGGTTTGGTTCAGGTACAGGCTGTCATCTTTGAAGCGGGTGGTGGTATAGTCGATTTCTTCTTCGTAAGAAATGGTGCGTACCACCTTAACTCCCAGATAAATATCCGGCTGGCTGATCAGCACCTTACGGCCGGGAACCAGCCGACGCTCGTCCAGCTCCGGGTTCAGGTAATACAGCATCTGGCGGGAAACGCCGGTTTTTTTCACGATATCGGAAAGGTAGTCGTCTTCTTCAATGATGTAATATTGAGGATCGGTGGAGCCTTCGAACAGGGCCCGCAGTTCTTCGGCGGTTTTCATGGAATCCGGAGCAAACAAACCGGTGCGGATCTCCACCTTGCTGACAAATTCCACCCGTTCGTCGATGGCGCCGGTTTCATAAGGCGCCTTCAGTTCCTTCAGGATATCTTCGATGGTGCTTTTCTTTTCGGCGGCGGCCATCAGGGTGCCGTCCACATACAGACCGTAATGGTTACCGATCTCTTCGGTAACGGCCCGGTAAACCTGCACATAAAGGTTTTCCTCGTCGGCCATCTTGTTTTTCTTGATCAGTACGAACCGATAGTTGGGGGCGGTGTACATACAGTAATTTTCCCCCAGGGTCTGGGCCAGGTTGTTTTCTACCTGGGTGACCATTTTATTAAACTGATTTTCGTTGGTGACATAGGAGATCACCTTGTCCCGGATGCTGACTTCCAGGGCGATGGTGTGGCTTCGGAAAAAGAGCCCCACGGAAACAATCATAATGACACAGATCACCGGTGCCCAGTAACAGAAATCCGAAACAATGCTGTGGGCCGCCCAAACGGCCAGCTTCAGGGTGTGGGCATAGATCCATTGGGCAACGGAAATCACCTTTTCCCCCACGCCGCAGATAAAGTGAAAGACATTGCGGGGGGTGCACTTGGCCAAAAACAGAACCAGAGGGCGAAGGGTATGCCGATAGATCCACAGGGCGATATTTTCGATCATCCAGCCGGTTTTATAGATAAAACTGCCAATGGCCCAGACAACGGACAAAACAATGATTAAGGCACGTTTGGCTATCTGCATTTCTTTCACTCCTCTCTCAAAATGGTTACAAAATAGTTACAATGCTGTTATATCATACCTCCAAATACGCCAAATGTCAATAGGAAAATGCAGGGAAATGAAAAAGTTTATCCTTTTCTTCCTATTATATAGAAGAAAAGGAACGGTTGATAACAAGACGCCGCAAACAAAATGAAACAGCCCCGTGGGAGTAAACCATTTCCCACGGGGCTGTTATTATTCGTGATTGATATTGTTTTGTTCGTCCCTTGGGGCGGGTCCGGATCACATTTCGTGGTGTTTTTCGGTCACCTTGCGGAAGATGTGATAAATCAGCAGTAAAATTCCGCCGATCACTGCACCGGCCACCAAGCCGTAAACCACCCGGTAATACATGGTTTCCACCGGCGTAAAGACGTGGCAGAAGGTGTTGACGGTGGAAGCGAACAGAATGGAAGAGCCCAGAGCAAACAACCATTGGAAAAAGCGGGTGCTGCCCTTGCGGTACATTTCATAAACCAGCAGGATCAGACAGGGCCAGCCGATCAGGTATTCCTTGGTACGGGGCCGAGCCAAAAGGGCTTCGGTCAGGCCGTTGCGCAATTGGGCTTCAAAGAAGGTAATGGTCTTCACATTGCCGCTACGCATCAGGTAAAGGCCGCCCAGCAGGCCGATCATCACCAGAATGGCGAAATGATACCAATGGAGCCGGCGGCGAATATAGCGGAAGGTTTGTCCCAGGGCAGAGGGCTTCAACCAGCGCCATTCGTCCCGGGCCAGCAGGAACAGGGCATAGGCGATGGGCAACAACAGGGTCAGCTTTACGCCCCGGAAGGTCAGTTCGTTGATCCAATAATCCCAGCCGTTCATCATCGCCGCCACACAGCTGCCGGAAAGGGCCAGCAGGCTGATGGCAAACAGCCCCACCGAAAGCATCAGCTGCATAAAGGTGTACCGCTTGCAGTTTTTCCGCAGATAGCGGTGGACCACCGTAAAGCAGAAGCAGGGGCTGAAGGCCGCAAAGGCGGTGGGATAAAGCAACACCAACGGCTCCGGCAGGTACAGGCTCAGCACCAATGCGGCGGCCGCTACGGGGATACTGGCCGGCAACAGCCAGCGCAGATCCTTGGCAGAAAGCAAATCGATCATCGTTGCCAGCATCAACACCACCAATGCCGCCACAGCGGCGGTAGGCAGGGTGCGCTTGGGTTCATAGCCACTCAGATCCGGGCCCAACCCCTGGCGGAAGCCTTCTTTTTCCATCTTTTGACAAAACAGCTCCATGGATTCCAGACAGCGTTCCGCATTTTTTTCGTCGGAAAAGCTTTCGTCCATCAGGGGCACCGCCATCAGAAACCGGGTGTTGCGGTCCAGGGCGGAATTGAGATACTGATAATAAATGTACGGATATTCTCCGTTATCGGAATAGGTCAGCTTGCCGTTGCGGAAGCATCGCAGGATCCGTCCTTCGGCGGCGGCCAGATAATGTTCATATCCGGCGGGCTCATAGTTGCCCAGCTGCTCGATGGTTTCGGTCAGCACCAGGGTCAGCTTCTTTTCCCGGATCAGGGCACTAACCGCCTCGCTTTTGGCCGGGGAGCCCTCTGCAGAGCTTTCCGGGTCCTTGTTCAATTTGATAAAGCGAACATCGTAGGTGCCGATCAGGGAATCTAATCCGGCGGTGCCGTCGTTATAAACATTCGGCTCCAGAGCAATCTGCAGGCCGGCCTCCCGGGCCATCTGCAGATGGGTGGCGTCATAGGCGCCGTTCCGTTCCTCCACCACCGCCACGGTGGCTCCGGCGGTTTTATAATCCTTTAAGAATTGGGACAATTTTTCGGGGGGCAGTTTTTCGGCAAATTGTGAAACATTCACCGATGCAATATAATAACGAAATCCGTATTCCTGATCCTGCCGGTAAAAAATGGAAGGTAGAATCATCGTAGAGATCAGGATCAGAGCCAGCAGGCTCCATACCAAATGACGTATTTTCATAGGCTTACTCCTGTTCAGACTTTTTGGGCAAAAGGACCTTTACCAAACCGGTGGCCCAGATGATCCCCACATAAACCACGGCGCACAGACCCAAAATTAATACAAAGCCCAACTGCCCCAGGGGCAATTGCAGGCCGCTGATCCGCCATAGGAGGTACACCGCAAAGGCGGCAACTCCGGCGCCGAAAATTTTGAGCAAATTCAAGCCCAGTTCCTTGGAAAGATAGTTGCCGGTCACCTTGGTGATGGCCCAGCCGATCAAAATTGCATAGAGCAGGAACAGAACGGTGGTGGTAGAAGCCACGGCCACGCTGCCCCAGCGTACCGCCACCAGATTGATCAAGGGCTTGATGCCCATGATTACCAGACTGCCGATCACCGGATAGCGGTAGCGGGAGCCCAGATAAAGAATTTTATTGAAGAGTTCCTGGCAAACATAGCCGAAGATGCCCAGGGTATAGATCACAAAAAGAATGGCGGTTTCCCGGGTGAGGTCGGCGGTGAATTCACCCCGCTCGTAAACCAAGGCGATTACATCGTTGCCGAAGCAGGCTACCACTAAAATAAAGGGCACGATGATGGCAAACAGCAAGGAAATGAGCTGTTGCGTGGTCTTTTTTACCGATTCCCGGTTGCCGGCTTCATAATTCCGGCTGATGGAGGGGAAGCAAACATTGCTCATTGCCACCACAAAGATGCTGGCAATGGTTACAAAGAGGTTGGTGGCATAGTTGATGGTGGTGGCGGCGCCGCTGTCGTGGCTTACCGCCGCCTTATCGAACACATAGCACATCTGGAACATCATGCTGGAGATGAAGATATACAGCACCTCCAGATTTCGTTCCCGGGCCAGGGGCGCCTTTTCGCCCTTGCTCCGGTAAAAGAACCGGAAGCCCTTGCGGTAAAAATCCGGCAACAGGATCACCAGATGCAAAAACCAGCCCAAGGTGGTGATCCAGCACATTGCCGTCATATCCGGATCTCCAAAGATCATCGAGCCGATAATGATCACATTATAGGGCAGACTGACAATGGAGGTAATGAAAAACACCTTGCAGTTTTGCAAAACGCCGCTCATAATGTAGGCCACAATCACAAAGAGGCCGCTGGGCAGCATAATATACAGCATTTCCCGGGCGGCATCGAAATAGGCGGGATCCAAACCGGGCAGCAACAGCTTGACAATGGGGCCTCCGGCGGCATAAAGCACTGCGGTGGCCGCCAAAACAATGCCGCTGATCTTCAGGATGAAGTGGGAAACATAGCGGCGCTGCTGCTCTGCTCCCTGGTTTTCGGCCTTGTTCATATTTTTGATCACCAAGGTGCCCAAAGCGGTTCCGATCCCGCAGAACACATAGGTGGCAATGCCAAACACCTGGGAATAAATGTCGGTGAGGGTATCCGCCCCAAAGGATGAGGCAAAAAAGATGTTCCGCACAAAACCCAGCGCTTTGGCCATCAGGATTCCAACCACCACAATCAGATAGGTTGCACCGTTCATCCATCCACCTCCCCGGTTGTTTTACGGGCCAATACATAGCGGTCCAGCCCCGCAAGATCCTTTAATAATTCCCCGTTGCCCAAAACTTCTTGGCAAAGGGCCGCCACCGGCGCACCGGTGTCTTCGCCGGTTTCCATCATCAGAACGCCATCTTCTTTTAAAAGAGCCGTCCAGTCCCGGCAAATGGTGCGGTAATAAAGCAGACCGTCACAACCGCCGTCCAGAGCGATTTCCGGTTCCTGCTGAACCTCCGGCTGCAGCGTGGGCAGATCCTTGGTCTTGATATAGGGCGGGTTGCTTAAGATCAGGTCAAACCGCTCCTTTTCCATAAAGAAGGGCACGCCCTGCAGAATATCCCATTTTTCGATCTTTACATCCACGTCCAGGTCCTTGGCATTCCGGGCGGCCACATCCAGGGCCAGCTGGCTGATGTCCACCATCCAGACCTCTGACTGGGGCAAGTGCTTTTTCACGGCAATGCCAATGCATCCGCTGCCGGTGCAAAGATCCAATACCCGGATGGGCTGATCTTTATAATGCTCCATGGCGTATTCCACCAGCGCCTCGGTCTCGGCACGGGGGATCAGAACGTTGGGGCTTACCGTAAAGGGAAGACCCATAAATTCCCAACTCCCCAAAAGATGCTGCAGGGGCTTGCGATCCCCCCGGGCCCGGATATCCTGCCAATAGGCCAATACCTTGTCGTCTTCCAGTTCCTGTTCCCCGGCCAGAAGGATCTGGGCCCGGTTCACCCCGAACTGTTTATTTAAAAGACAATAGGCGTCGTTTTTAAAGTCTTCAATTTTCCGCTCCTTCAGAACAATCTCGCCCTGGCGGAGCAGGTCCATCAGTTTTGCTCTCATTCTTCCGTTTTTTCTTCCTTATCCTGCAAATAATTGCCGTCTTCGTCCACAATAATCTCTTGATTCAGGGGATATTCGTTCAAAACTCCCTTCAGCGCCACCAGCGCAACGGCCAATTGCTTTTTGTCCGGCTCCTTGGTGGTGATCAGCTGGAACCACTTGCCCGGGGCAGAGATGATCCGGGTGATCAGGTTATCGTGCTTGCCCGCATAGCGGATGAACTCATAAGCAATGCCCATGACCAGGGGCACAAAGCAGATCTTGATCAGGGTTCGCACCAGGCGGTTCCCCCAGGGAATAAACATTGCCACCACAATGCTGATCAGCAGGGTGAAGAACATAAAGGAGGTTCCGCACCGGGGATGAAGCCGCTTGCACTTGGCGGCGTTTTCAACGGTCAAATCTTCCTTGCCCTCGAAGCAGAAAATGGATTTATGCTCGCCGCCGTGGTATTGGAAGGTGCGGCGCATATCCGGCATCAGGGAAACCAGCATTAAATAGGCCAAAAAGATCAGGATCTTTAATAAGCCTTCTGCCACCGCCTTTAATGGACCGGGGGCACCGGGCATCACCCAGCCGGTGAACAGGGCGGGCAGATAAATAAACAAGAACAGAGAAAGGCAAACCCCCAGCACCATAGAGATTGTGCCCAGGATGGCCATGCCGGTTTTGCCCATCAGCTTTTCTAAAAACCGATCCAGCTTGGAAGGCTCTTCCGGCTCCTCGATGCCCTCCAGGGAAGCGTCTGCGGAATACATCAGACACCGATAACTGAGCATCATGGATTGAATAAAACTGATAACTCCCCGTATAACCGGGATCTTATTATACCATTTGGTTTCGTTTTTTAAGGCTTCCACCTTTAATTGGATGGAGCCATCGGATCGGCGAACGGCGATGGCCAGCTTTTCTGCGCTTTTCATCATCACGCCTTCGATCAGAGCGCTGCCGCCGATACTTGTATATTTTGCTTTTTCTTTTGCCATAATATTACACCCTTTCATATTATCTTATAATAACATAAAATTTATTATATATCAAGTGTTATATAAAGGTGAAATGTGAACAATCTATCATAAGCCTTTGGTGGGCCGTCGAAAACCGTCGAGCCCTACAAGGTGTTTTTGGTTTTATCGCATAAAATCAGCCCTGCAGGAGAACGGTTCATTCCCGCAGGGCTGTCAGCAATATGGTAAGGGTTAAAATTATGCCTCCGCCAGGATCTGATCTGCCAGAGCTTGAAGCTCCGCATCGGTCCAATCGGGGTTCAGTTCCAGATTTACGGCTCGCTTCAGATATTCCAGACTCTTCAGGCAGCAATCGGGATCATAGGAAGCAAAGCTGTTGGCGGGCAGATTAAAAGGATTCAGCTCGGGATGCAAAGCGCCCCGCTTTTCCAAAATGGGGGTCCAGGCGGTGTAAACGTGCTTTCCGGTGTGGAAGGCTACGTTGCATTTGATGGGGCAACGCTCCGCAAACCGATCCGCTTCTTCGGAGGTTTTGAATTTCAGGGTCATGGTGGTGCAGGGATCCCCCTGGGCATCGTTGGAGGGGATACATTCAAAGCGGGGTGCCAACAGATCGGCCAGCTTTTGGCGAACAGTGCGCAGATCAGCCACAATGCCATCCAGTTTCTTCAACTGCTCTCGCAGGATGGCGGCGGTAATCTCGTTGGTGCGCATCTCGGTGCCGCAGAAGGTCTCGGTGGTAAAATCCTCCATCTGGTTACCAAAGAAGGCAACGGCGCTGCTGTCGTGGTAGATCAAAGCCCGTTCAAAAATGGTTTTGTCGTTGGTTACCAAAGCGCCACCCTCGCCGGCGGAAATGATCTTGAAATAATTAAAGCTATAGGCGCCGGCGTGGCCGATGGAGCCCAAGGGCCGGCCTTTATAAGTGCCGCCCATGGCTTGGCAGGCATCCTCCAGCACCAGCAGGTTGTGCTTTTCCGCAACCGCCATAATGCCATCCATATCGCAAGGGAAGCCCCGCATATGAACGGGGATGATGGCCTTGGTGCGGGGGGTGATCTTGCTTTCCAAAGCGGCGGGATCCATCATCAGGCTATCGTCGACTTCGGCGATCACCGGCACAGCCCCCACGGCAACAACCGCCATGGCGGTGGCAATATAAGTATAGGCGGGAACCAAAACCTCGTCCCCGGGACCGACGCCCATCCCCACCAAACCGGAGGTCAGGGCCGCATGGCCGGAGGTCATCAAAATGGCGTGGTCTGTGCCCACCTTTTCCTTTAATTCCTGTTCAAAATTTCGGGTCTCCTGCAGGGGGCCCTTGTTCACCTTGAAAAGATAGCCGCTATCAATTACCCGGGCAACGGCGTCCTTTTCTTCTTGGCCGATCCGATACATAAGAAAATCCTCCTTCGTATTGATACTTCCATTTTAAGACAAAGAGGGTTTGCCGGCAACCGCTTTCTTTCTTAAAAAATTCCCAAAAATTCTGTGTTTTTCTCTTGACGAAAACCATTGATATTGCTAATATTAGACCAAAGAGGTGAAAAGATGCTTTACCAAAAATTGCTTCTGGGCGAAAAGCCCTATTACGTCAGCGGATTGTGCAGCAGCGGCGGATTTGAAAATCATCGCCATCCGGAGGTGGAATTTTATTATTGCACCGAGGGCAGCTGCCGGATTTTATTGAATAAAACACAGCATCAACTCCGGGCCGGGGACCTGGCGGTGGTGGGCTCTATGAACGCCCACGAAATTCAGCGGGAGCCGGATACCTCTTGTAAGAGCCTGGCTTTGGAGGTGGGGCCGGTTTTTCTGGCCGAGCATTTTGAGGCCCTGGCCGCAGTGGCCCGGGAAAACCCGATCCTGAAGGTGACGCCGGAGGTCCATCCGGAGCTTTATGCCCTGCTTCAGGAGCTGATCCGGGTGAGTGGTGACAAGGACCCCTTTGCGGAATTGGAGGTAAAGGGAACGCTTTATCGGTTCTGTGCCGCGCTATTGCGTTGCTTTGAGCAAGGTCAGGGGAGCCGGGAAGGCGCCAGCATCCGGGCGATCTCCAATATTGAGCGGGCGTTGGAACTGGTTTATAATAACTATTCCGCCCGGATCACCGTGGAGGAGGTGGCGGAGCTTTGCGGCTACAGCAAAAGTAATTTTTGCCGGATCTTTAAGCAAATCACCGGCGAGACCTTCCATAACGTTCTTAATTGCCATCGGGTGGAGATGGCTTGCCACCTTTTGAAAAAGACCGATCATTCGGTGGAGCGGATCGCCGACGAGGTGGGCTTTGCGGATACCAAAACTTTTTGCCGGGTCTTTAAGGCCGTTACCGGCACCACCGCCGGAAAATACCGACGGGATGTATTGTAAAGAATATTTTTTTATGTTATAATGGTTATAATTATGTTGAAAAAGGGAGAATACTCCGATGAAAAAGAGATTACTTGCCGTTTTGCTGATGATGGTGCTGATTTTGGCCTGCGGTTGCCAAAAGGCCACGCTGGAGGGGTATAAGCTGTATCGCTCCACCCCCTTGGGTTTTTCTGTGGAATACCCCAACTTTTGGCAAAAGAGCGCCAATGTGAAAGAGGGGATCGCCATTTTTGTGACCCCTGCCGAAGGCTACAGCGATGAATATACCGAAAATCTTTCGGTTCAGCAGTTCGTGCCGGATATCAGCGGAGACGATGTGCTGAATACTTATGTGAAGGGCTATGTGGCGAACCTGGAATCCACCGTAAAGAATTACAAACTGGTATCCGAGGCGGATACCACTCTGGCGGGGCAGACTGCTTATCAGATCGTGTACGAAACCCAGTCCGATGACGAAACCGACCAGATGCGGCTGATGCAGATCTTCACCCTTTATGATGGAAAGATCTATGTGGTGACCTATGCGGCAGAGTTCAGCAGCTACAGCTACTTTATGACCTATGTGGAGAAAATGATCTCCACCTTTAAGTTCCTGTAAGATGAAAAAGGGAAGTGTCAGCCCCCGCACCCGGGAACGGGACGGGCGGCTTTACGAATGGCTTTGCCGGGTAGTGGCCGAGAATGATCGGTTCCCTACCGTGCGTCAGGTGGCGGAGGCCATGAACCTTCCTTCCACCAGCCAGGCAGATGCCGCCCTGCGGCGGCTGGAAGAGGCGGGGCTTTTGGTCAAGGACGGCCGCTATCGACGGCTGGCCAAGGCCGGGGCCGTTAAAGCGACAGATCCGGTGGGGACGGCGGTCCCGGTGTTAGGGACCATTGCCGCCGGAACCCCTCTGCTGGCCGAAGAAAATATCGAAGGCTGGGTGCAGGTGGACCCCACTCTGGCCCGAAATCGTACGTTGTTTGCCCTGCAGGTCCGGGGGGATAGTATGATCGAGGCGGGAATTATGGAAAAGGATCTTTTGATCCTGGAGCAAACTCCCGTGGTGGAAAACGGACAGATCGCCGCCTGCTGGATCCCGGAGGAGGGTGCAACGGTCAAACGGTTTTATAAGGAAAAAGGCGGCTATCGTCTGCAGCCGGAAAACAGCCGGCTGGCGCCCATCCTGACCCGGGAATGTCGGGTGCTGGGCCGGGTGGTAGCTTTGGTAAGAAATTATGAGTAGGATTAATGTGGATGCCCTGTTGGAGGCCTATGGGCTGAAAACCGCCAAAAGCCTGGGGCAGAACTTTTTGAACGATACGGAAATTTTAGAGAAGATCGTGGATGCGGCCTGCCCGGCCGATGGAATTTTGGAGATCGGGGCCGGGATCGGTTCCCTGACGGCGATGTTGGCAGAAAATACTAAAAAGGCCGTAACGGTGGAGATTGATACCCGCCTGCAGCCCTTGCTGGGGGCCCAGGTGCCCCATCCCAACCACTCCTTCCTTTGGCAGGATGTTTTAAAAACCGATCTGAAAGCGGTGGCCGATGGCTTTGGACAGCCGCCGGTGATTGTGGGGAACCTGCCCTATTATATCACCAC
>JAZOXD010000051.1:0-5400 GCA_045659565.1 Eubacteriales bacterium
GAAAATGCTGAAGTTTCGGAAGCATTGTCTGAAATTCTGGAAATGGATTTTGATTTGACCGAAGATGTAGTTAGTCGGCAAATGTTGAGCCAGGATATTTTGGAATATATTTCTGAACAACCGGCCCTGATTCGTAGGGCGTATGTCCTTTATTTTTATTTTGAATTTGATAAAGAAGCAGTCGCAAAAGAATTGAAAGCATCTGTAGAAGAAGTTGAGTCTTATTTGGTACTTGCTTTGGCAAAAATCAGAAAGAATATTCTGAACGAGTATGTTTAAGGAAGGAAAAGGAAAATGACCTTTAAAGAATTATTATCTTTAAATAAAAATTCTGCGGTTCCGGAACAAGATCAAGTCCTTAAGAGAGTATACAGAAAATCCAGATTTACGGCCCATATGATGATTTTGACTCTGTTTGCTGCCGTGGCTTTGGTGATCGCTATAGGAGCATCCATGATTATGGCTATTCCTGATTCCAAAAAAGAAGTTATTATTGAAGGATCAGTTAATATCATTGAATCGGTGGTCGCAAAAGATAAAAGCGATCTTGGTATGAGCGTATCCTCTGCTTTGGATATTACCACTACAGAAGAAGTTTCTGTAGATGAACTCAAAGCACGTTTGGCGGTAACTCCGGATATAGATTTTCAATTGAAAACAATCGGTAATTGTAAATATCGTATGGAATTTGCTGACGATCTGGAAGAAAATACGCTGTATAATGTACTTGCTGTATATAACGAAGATGTTGTTTATCGATGGGCATTTCAAACGGAAAATATTTTTTCGGTAACTGATGCATATCCCAGTAATGATCAGCATGTTTCCGCCGATTCCGGAATAGAAGTTACTTTTTCCCATGCTGAGGTGGAAAATTTTGAATCGGCTTTTAAAATTGAACCTGCGGTAGAAGGTACCTTTGAACACTACGGTAGAACTTGGGCGTTTATCCCTGATCAACCGATGCGTCCGGCTACTTTATATACGGTTACGATTGATCCCCAGGTTGGCGGTCCCGGAGGAATCGCATTGAAGGAAGCGTATTCCTTTTCTTTCAGAACGACGGCCGAAGGGAATTATGCTTATATGATCCATCGCCGAAATGAAATTTCTGATACATTTTTGGTGGATGAAAACCCGATTGCAGCAATTGCCTACAATGGTTTTAAAGCTGAAAAAGCAAAGGTGAAGGTTTATCGTCTTAAAGATGATGCGGCATTTGTTGAAGCATACAAAAGTTATGTTCGAAGTGGTTTTGTTTCCTCTCAGATTATGGAATTGGCTCAGGATGGAAAGACCGAATTTGAAGTTACGCCTATTTTGGCCGGTGATTATGAATATAACGGAAAAACAGCCTTCGTCCATTATCCCGAACCACTTGCTCAAGGGTATTATTTTGCAGAACTCACGTTGGGAGATTACAAGGTCTATCAGTTATTTCAAAGTACGAATTTAGCCGTATATACGATTTCTTCGAATGGTTCGTACACCGCATGGGTTAACGATGCTATAACAGGTGAAGCGGTTGCAGATGCGAAGATTTATCTGAATAAAACCGAAGAAACCAAAACAAATAATTATGGTTTTGCTTCCTTTACCGGTCCTTCACGAGAGGATGAATTTCGATTTGCTTCAATCGAAAATGGTAATTATCCTTATGTAGTTGTTGTGAACGGGAAAGTTCCTGATAAAGAAATTGCCATCCAGGATCAATTCTACACGTATATCACAACCAATAGTTCTCTCTATAAAACGACAGATACGGTTGGTGTATTTGGCATTGTTTTGCCAAGAAAAAGAAATGGAAAAATTCCTGATGAAATCACAATTAGTTCTGCTTTTTCTAAAGATATTGTTGTTGAACCGGATTCCAGTGGTGCTTTTTCTGCCGAGCTTTTAATTGAAAACACTGCTTTGAGCAGCGATACGATTTCAATGGTATATGATGGTATCTGCCTGGACAGTGCTTGGATCAATATTGCGGATTATGATCTGCCTTCTTATATTGTTAATGTGAGTCTTGATCAAAATGCATATACTGTGGGCGATAGTCTTCGTGCCACAGCTACGGTGAGTTATCCGGATGGGACACCGGCTCCCGGTGTAACGGTATCCGGGGATCTTAATGGTATTACGGATAAAAATGGTTATATTAGTTCCGAAATATTCGTGACTGAAAATGAAAGCGGAAGTTCCTATCAGCAAAATATGCCAGAGGTGCGCTCTGTTTTCTGTGAAGTAGAAGAAGGACTTGGCTATTCGGTTCGCGGTTCGGCGCAATATGTTGTTTTTGATGGCGATTATTATTTAGATGCACAATATAAAGATGAAACTCTTGAGATAGCCGTACATTCCTTTGAGAAAAAATATCTTGAAACACAGCATAATGATGCGCTTTATAATGCGGTATATTCCGGACGTGATTATATCGGAGCACCTGCCGGAACTAAATTAATGGCAGAAATTCATTGTGTGAGTTATCAAAAAGAAATATCAAATTCCTCTTATGATCCGATTAATAAAGAAGTTTATTATAGCTGGAATTATACAGAGAAAGATGAACTGATTGAAACCGTAGAACTTACAAGTGTTGACGGAAAAATCAACTGGAAGATTCATTACAGTTCCAATGAAAACGAGCGTTATTATGTCATTTTGAAAACGGCTGATTCACCAGTTGAAAGTATGGTTCGTTGTGAATTGTATGATTACTCTCAATTCACGGAACATTTTGGCGATGGAGTTTACTGTGTGAAAGCCGAACGGCAGGAAGTGGATATCGGCGACGGAGTTCGCTTGAATGTTTACGATAGTGATAATGGTGAAGTGACAACCGGCGGAAGTGTTTTCTATACAGTTGTTGCTGGGGAAATGCTGGATCATTATTATGGTAGTACTGCTACAATGGAGTTTGATTTCAAAAAAGAGTATGCGCCAGATGTTGAAGTATACGGTGCTTACTTTGACGGCAAACACATTTATGATCTTGGTGCCGACTTTATCTATTATAAGTTGGATAACTCTGCACTCAATATTGAGTTTAGCAGCGATAAATCGCAATATAAACCCGGGGATGAGGTTTCCGCTTCCCTTACGGTTACGGATCGAAATGGGGATCCGGTCTCTGCCGTTCTTTATGTGAGCGTTTTAGATCGTGCCCTTTATTTACTGAACAATAATGCGGATGACCCTTTGTATGATTTATATGATCGAATTGGTTATTCGGAGGTTTTTGTTACCACCTCATATCGCCATTTTGGTGGCGAGTATCTACCCGGGGGTGAAGGTGGCGGTGGCGGCGGAAATACCCGCGGTGACTTTGACGATACGCCATATTACGGAGTTATTAAAACAAACCGCAAAGGGGAAGCGACTTTTTCCTTTAAATTGCCGGACAATGTTACAGAATGGAAGGCGGTAGTTAAAGCTTTTACAAAGGATGCGCAGGGTGGATGTTCTGTTTTTGATGTTGTTTCTACCCAGGACTTCTTTACCTCCGTTGTTATCGGAGAAGAATTAAAAACAACGGATGACTGCACGATTGCAGTTAAAAGTGATGGCAGAAAAATCAATGAGGGAGAAATTTGTGCATATACCATTGGTTTGACTGACCGTGACGGGAATGAAATTAAAACAGAGAAAATAACCGCCTTAAAGTCGGAATATGCATATCTGAATTTTGGTCCGCTTGATGAAGGGCTATATACGGTTTATGTGCAGAGTGCTTGCGCTTCTTATAGCGATAACGTTATCCGTTCCTTCCAGGTTGCAAAAACAAGGAATACCGTCAGAATTAACCAACGGATGGACTTACAGTCGAATTTGAAATTATCAGCGCTGCCAATTCAAGGAAATGTTTTGTTATCTGTAGCAGATAAAGACTATTCTTTTTGGCAAGAAGCGATGCAACGCCTGGTTGCAAACAACGGGCCACGTGTTGATCAGGTTTTGGGCGCATATCTGGCTGAAAATTTTTATGTAACCGGCGAATGGATGGATCTGAAAAAATTGGATCTTAGTCTTTTGCAACCTTATTATAGCGGAAGTGGTTTGAAACTTTTTTCTGATTCGGAATACGATGATCTTCGAGTGGCTGCAAAGTTGGCGGCTGCTTTACCGGTTGGATGCAGAAAAGATGAACTGAATAACCAGTTTTCCTATTATTTAAACGATCGCTACGCTTCACGGGTTGATGTTTTGATTGCTTACTTTGGAATGGCCGCGTTGGGAGAGCCGGTGATGGCGGATCTTCAGGAAATCTATAGTTCCTTGAATGTGCTCACCCCGGAAGAAACGGTTTATCTCGCCTTGGCTTTTGCATATGGTGGCGATTATGATACGGCAAAATACCTCTATGAACAGCAGATCAAAGCATTTATAAAAACCGCGGATAACAAGGCGTATGTTGAAATAGACGGTGTTGTTGAAGAAGATCTCACCGGCGCTGTATCAATCCTTGCAAATCGGCTTAGTAGTGATGTGGCAGAGGATTTGATTCGCTATATTTTGGAACATGATACAGAAACCACTCTGCTGAGTCTGGATCTGATTACTTATTTAAATGATTATGTTAAGGATCTGGACGGGAAAAATATTTTCACACTCAAAACAGCCACGGGCGAAACCAAGACGTATAGCTATACAAGAACATCGATATTGAATATCGAACTAACGAAGGATCAGGCATCAGAGTTTATTTTAAATTCTATTGAAGGCAATTCTGTGGTGATGATTTCGTATGTTGGTGATCTGCAGGCGTTATCTGAAATGACCGATGGAATTTCGATTTCCGGTGTTGAATATGAGGCTTCGTTGAAATGTGGGGCAGAAACAACGATCGTTGTGCCGATCTTGTTGACGGAAGACTTTAAGGGTGCCACGTTATCGATGAGTTTGCCGGCGGGTCTCCGTTTGGCAAACGGTCGTGTTCATTGCGGAACCTATGGGTATGATATATCTGCCGGGTATGATCGCGATAAGATTTCTGTATCGCTACAGCCGGATGCCAAGTATATTATTCTTTCGGTTCGAGGAAGTTTGCCCGGAAATTATGTTGTTGAGCCATTAGTGATCTCAAATGCAGTTGATCAACGTCATATGATGACCGATCCGATGCAAATTACGGTTACGGAATAAGTGCTTGACAAAATTCAAAAAACAAGATAAAATATGCTAAAGCGTTGATGGGAAGAAGTAGCAAAATTCCACTGTTCAGAGAGTCGTCGGTCGGTGCGAGGCGATCGGTTGGTTTTTGTGAATACATCTCGGAGTGTCACATTGAAAATTCAGTAGATGTGATCGGGTGCCCCCCGTTATAAAGGCAGAGTTATTCGGTTGAATAATCTCGATGAGGAGTATTTTGTGAGGAATACTCAAATCAGAGGTGGTACCGCAAAAGAA
>JAZOXD010000052.1:0-3232 GCA_045659565.1 Eubacteriales bacterium
TGGAGAACGAAGATTATATCGACTGGATGGAAAAGAAGCTGGGCGATGCCGCCCAACTGGCCCTGAATGATCTGGCTCCCGTAACCAAAAAACTTTATACCTACGGCCTGGTGAAGGACGTGGCCTTCGTGCGCCGCTACTTTATGAAAGACGGCACCGTGAAGACCAACCCCGGCCAGGATAATCCGAATATCGTGAAGCCCGCCGGGGAGCCGGACGAGCGCAGTTCCCTCTTCCTTTTGAAACGGGAAAATGCGCCGGAGATCGCCATCATCAACTTCCAGGTGCACCCCGACGTGATCGGCGGTTGCAAAATTTCTGCCGATTATCCCCATTTCGTGCGGGATACTTATGAAAGCATTATCCCCAACTCCCGTTGCGTTTACTTCAACGGTTGCCAGGGTGACACCAACCATTGCGACTTTATGGGCATTCCCAAGCCCCAAAAGCTGGGCGGCTATGACCGTTCGGAATATATGGGCAAGAAGATCGCCATGAGTGTGATCAGCAATCTGCATTTAGCCAAGGAACTTCCGGGCGAGGCCATTGCCTACGGTCAAAAGACCATAACCCTTTCCATCAATAAAGCCCGCCCCGAAGAAATCGAGGATGCACTGGCCATCAATGCAGTTTTTAAAAAGCAGGGCAGAGCAGCTGCCAGCGCCTTTGCCAAAACCTGCAAAACGGTAACCTCCTCTACCCGGGGCATCTCCATCGTGGGATTGATGAATCTGCCCGATGAGCAACCCGCCCCTCTCACCGCCCTTTCCGTTGGGGATGCTGTGTTTGCCGGATTCCCCGGCGAGCCCTTCACCGATATCGGCCGGGCGGTGAAGAAAGACTCCAAGTTCACTTTGACCATCCCTTGCTGTTGCGCCAATGGTTACGAGGGCTATTATCCGATGGACCATTGTTTCGACGAAGGTGGTTATGAATCGTCGAATGCTAAATTCCGCCGGGGTACCGCCGAAAAACTCATCGAAAATTCCATTGAGCTGGTGAACAGCCTTTAAGACAATATTCTATTAAATCAAGGCAACATCAAGGGATTTTCATTTTATAGATCTTACCCTATAATAAAAGAAAATAAAGGAGAAAAAAACGTTGTTACAAGCAGGTTTTGGAAGATTGGATATCACCCCGCCTTTGGGCACAACGCTGGAGGGCTATTATGAAGAGCGCCACGCCGATGGGATCCTGGATCCCCTGCTGGCCACCGCCGTTTTATTTGATAACGGCGAGAAAAAAGCGTTAGTGATGAGCATCGATCTGATCGGCTTTAACCAATTTTTGATGGATCGGATCCGCACCACCATCGCAGAGCGGATGGGGATGGATAAAGAAGGGGTCTTTTTGGCCTGCACCCATACGCACCTGGGTCCCTGCACCGCCGATAGCCGAGGCAATGTAGAAAACGAGTATTACATCGACTGGATGGAGAAAAAACTGGGGGATGCGGCCCAATTGGCTATGAACGACCTGGCACCCGTCACCCAAAAGCTTTATACCTACGGTCGGGTACAGGACGTGGCCTTTGTACGCCGCTACTGGATGAAAAACGGCACCGTGAAGACCAACCCCGGCCAGGATAACCCGGATATCGTGAAGCCAGCCGGGGAAGCAGACGAACGCAGTTCTCTCTTCCTTTTGAAGCGGGAAAACGCCCCGGAAATTGCCATTATTAATTTCCAGGTGCACCCGGACGTGATCGGCGGTAAAACTATTTCTGCGGATTTTCCCCATTTTGTGCGGGATACCTATGAAAGCATCATTCCCAACTCCCGTTGCGTTTACTTCAACGGTTGCCAGGGTGACACCAACCATTGCGACTTTATGGGCATTCCCAAGCCTCAAAAGCTGGGGGGCTACGGCCGCAGCGAATATATGGGCAAAAAGATCGCTATGAGTGTGATCAGCAATCTGCATTTAGCCAAGGAACTTCCGGGTGAGGAGATTTCTTACGGCCAGAAGATGATGGTCTTCCCCATCAATAAGGGCCGCCCCGACCAGATCGAAGAAGCATTGGCCGTTAACGAGGTTTATAAAAAAGAGGGCAAAGACGCCGCCCGGGCCTTTGCCAAAACCTGCAAGACCCTGGAAAGCTTTATGCAGGGTGTCTCCATCGTCGGGTTGATGGATTTCCCCGAGGAGCAGACCGCTCCCCTGACAGCCCTTGCCGTGGGTGAGGCGGTGTTTGCCGGCTTTCCCGGTGAGCCCTTTACCGATATCGGCCGGGCAGTGAAGGAAGAGTCCAGGTTCACCCTGACCATTCCCTGCTGCTGCGCCAACGGCTACGAGGGTTATATCCCCATGGACCGTTGCTTTGACGAGGGCGGCTACGAAGCGGTAACTGCAAAATTCCGCCGGGGTACCGCCGAAAAAATCATCGAAAATTCTCTGAATCTAATTAACAATTTGTAATTTTTTTTCATTGCAATACAAGGAGTATATGAATGTATAAGAATTTCAAGTTTGCCGGTCAACTGACCGAAACCGCCTTTGATGGGGTTTTGGTACAATACGACGGTAAGAACGCCACCATCGGCTATTCTACCAAGCCCCAGCGGGCCAGATGCCTTTTTCTGCTTTCAATGGAGTTAGAAAAAGGTGACCGCCCCTTTGAGATCAAAGAGACCCCCCGGTTCGATACCCTGGGCCCCATGCTGGATGTATCCCGTGGAAAGGTACTGACTGTGGCGGGGGTAAAGCGCTATATCGACGCCATCACCGCCCTGGGAATGAATATGCTGATGCTCTATACCGAGGATCTCTACGAACTGGAGGATTATCCCCAGTTCGGCTACCTGCGGGGGCGCTATACCCTGGCGGAACTCCGGGAACTGGATGCCTATGCCGCTGAGCAGGGTGTGGAAATGATCCCCTGCATCCAGACCTTCGGGCATTTGGAACAATATTTGAAAAATCCAGAAGGTAAAAAAATCGCCAATGACCTAAAAAACCTGCTGGCCGGTAACGAGGATACCTATCGCTTCATCGAAGCGGAAATTGCCGCCATGCGGAAGGCTTTCCGCACCCAGCGGATCCACCTGGGGATGGACGAAACCTTTAACGCCCACCTGGGCAACTATTTAAAAGCCAATGGGTTGGAGGAAGAAACCAAGGTTTATCGGGAGCACTTGAAGCGGGTATTGGAGATTTCCGGCAAGTATTTCAAGGAACCCATGATCTGGTCGGATATGATCCACGACACCCCGGACGGAAAGCCCTATTC
>JAZOXD010000053.1:0-6369 GCA_045659565.1 Eubacteriales bacterium
ATCATTGATGCCATAGACACTCTCGATGGCGTGGCCGACTGTATGACCAAAGTTCAGCACCTTGCGAAGGCCGGTTTCCTTGGTATCTTTCTCCACTATCCTTTTTTTAATCATCAGTGAACCGGCAATCACTTCCTCCAAGCAATCCAAAGGATCGCAGGATTCCAAACGCTCAAAAAGTGACTCGTCACAGGTGGCAGCCATTTTAATGGACTCTGCCAGGCCGTTGGCGATCTGCCGCTGAGGCAAAGTTTTTAACACATCAGGATCAATGATAACCGCCTTGGGCTGATAGAACGCCCCCACAATATTCTTATAGCCTTTGAAATCCACTGCTACCTTACCACCGATAGAGGAATCTACCTGCGATAGCAAGGTGGTGGGAATATTATAAAAATCCACTCCCCGCATATAGGTGGCGGCCGCAAAGCCGGCCATATCGCCGGTTACACCACCGCCCACCGCAACCACGCAATCGCTGCGGGAGAAGCCCTCCTGCACCATGCGGGCCAGGATCGTTTGATAGGTTTGCATATTTTTGGAGCCTTCACCCTGGGGGAATACCTCAATATGGGGTGTTTTTGAAAGGGCGGCAATGGTTTTTGCATACTCTTCCGGAACGCCACTATCGGTAACGATCAGCACCCGGCGGTTTAAATTCAACCATTGATCAGCCTGTTTCAAAGCGCCCCGCTCCAAAACAATATCATAATCTTCGATTCCAAGGTTCATTGGAATGATCATTTGAAAATCTCCTTATTTATTCAGCTTTTGCTCCTTTTCAAAGGAACCTGCCACCTTCACATTATTGCAGACCTCTTTCAACTGCTCGACCATCTTTTGGCCTTGTTCATTATTGATATTCCCTTCACCCTCGGCATAGAAATAATAATCCCAGATCAGTTCCTTGGTGGGACGGCTTTTTAAAGCAGCCAGGTTGAAGCCGGCTTCGCCGATAATATGAATGGCCTTGCCCAGGCAACCGGCCTCGTTTTTAACGGTAAAATATAAAACAAAATGATGATCCTTTTGAGGATTGCGATTGGGGAATCGGCTGAACACCGCAAAGCGGGTTGTATTGGCGCTGCTGGCATTGATATGCTTTTCCAGCACCTTCAAACCATAAAGTTCGGCTGTTTCCAAGCTGGCGATGGCGGCCCATTCCTTATTCCCGTCGTTGGCCACCTTTTGGGCGGCCAAGGCGGTATTAGCGGCTTCGTGGGGGGTATAATCTTGATCTCGGATATAATCGGCGCATTGGCCCAGCGCCTGGGGATGGCTGATTACGTCCTTCACATCCCAAATGGTGGCATCCTGCACCCCCAGAAGATTTTGAACAATCTCCATATCATAGATGCCGTTGATAAACAGGGAGCCAAAAAAGCCCAGATCCATTACCTGAGTTACGTCGCCGTTATAGCTATTTTCAATGGGCAACACGGCGCAGTCACATTCCCCACTGACCACCGCATCATAGGCAGCCTTGAAATCCTTAAAGGGCATAGCCACCCCGTCCGGAAAGATCTTTTTAGCAGCGATTTCTGCAAAGGCACCCGGCACACCGCTATAAGCCACCCGCATCCCCTCCATCAAACGATGCTGATAGTTACGGGAAAGACTCATATTATATTTCAAAAAACTGACATAATAGGATTTGAGGGTTTCATCCTGCATATATTGGGCATTGCGACGGATGACTTCCTCCTCCCGGGCGGTATCCAGTATGGGTAGGCCACGCTCCTTTTTATGGGCGGCCACCATTTCCACCGCTTTCATCCGGGCAGCAAAGAGATCAGCCATCTGTTGATCGATCTCGTTGATCTTTTTTCTTGCTTCGTCTAATTTACTCATTCTTTTTCTTCCTTATAGTCTGCGTAAAGTTTTTGAAAGGCCGGGATAGAGGCCTTTACCTGCTCCGGGGTGACACAATAAGCGATCCGCACATAGCCGGGGCACCCAAAATCATTGCTGGGAACCGGCAAAAGCTCATATTTTTTAGCCCGTTCGCAAAAAGCGTTGGCATCCGGTTCCAACGCTTTCATAAAAAGATAGAAAGCGCCCTCCGGTGGGATAACCTCATAGCCGATGCGGGTGAGTTCCTGCAAAAGGACTTGGCGGTTTTGCCGATAGATACCAAAATCGGCGGTGGCTTCCAGACATTCTGTAACCGTAAATTGCAACAAAGCGGGAGCACAAACAAAGCCCAATGAACGGCCCGCACCGCATACAGCAGCAAATACATCGCCGGCATTTTTCATGGTTGAGGAAACATAAATATAGCCGATCCGCTCCCCGGGCAGGGACACCGCTTTGCTGAAAGAATAGCAAACCAGGGTATTATCATAATAGTTGGGAAGGAAGGGAACCTCTCCCCCGTTCCAGACCAATTTTCGATAGGGTTCATCGGCGATCAGGTAAAGAACCTTCCCCAATTCCTGCTCCTTTCGTTTTAAAAGAGCTGCCAGGGAGCGGAGTTCCTGCTCACCGAAGATCACCCCGGTAGGGTTATTGGGCGAATTGAGGATCACCGCCCGGGTATTAGGATTGATGGCCTTTTCGATAGCCTGCAGATCCAGGTGAAAGGCTTCGTTGCATTGCACAGGCACCAGTTTTCCGCCCGCATGAGACACAAAAATGCTGTATTCCGGGAAGAAAGGCGCAGGAACGATCACTTCCTCGTCGGGCCGCAGGATCGCCGCCAGAGAGATGGTCAAGGAAGCAGCGGCACCGCAGGTCATATAAATCAACTCCGGCCCGGCGTTGCAAGAAAACTCCCGATTCAATTGATCGGCAATTTTTTGGCGTACCGCAGGATCGCCGGCGGCAGCGGTATAGCCATGAAGGGCCACCGGATCCCCTTCCTGCAGCAGTCGGATCATGGTTTCATTCACTTCCGGCGGTGCAGGAATACTGGGATTACCGATGCTGAAATCAAAAACGTTTTCGGCGCCGATCTCGGCTTTTCGTTTTTTACTGTATTCAAAAATTTCACGGATCACCGAGCTTTTTTTGCCCAGAGCCAACATCCGTTCCGAAAGATCCATCGTTTTCACCTCACAAAATAAAAAAGCCCGCGAATTCAAATCTTGCTTTCTTAGCATAACGAATCGCGGGCTTTTTGATTGAACTCACGTCGCAAGCAGTTAACACTTGCAGAACGGGGCATTCAAAAAGTCCGTATGGCAATAATAAAATCGATTCAATTGACGGGACATTGATTTTACCCCTTTCATCCAATAAAATGTTAAAGTAATTATACAACTATCTTTCAGATTTGTCAAGAAAAAATATAGGAAGATGGCGGTTTTTATGGATTTTCGGGTATGAAGTGCGTGTTTTGCCTCAGCCAACTGAGATACCGTTTTACCGCATTATGGTTTTGAGCCACACACTCAATGGAGGATTTATTGATTGTAAAGATAAAAAACGCTTGGATAAAAAATCCAAGCGTTTTTTGATGTGTTTTGTTCTACACCATGCACCGGTAAAGGAAGGTTACGATTTGACCACGGGTGCAATCAGCCTTAGGACTGAACGTAGTCTTGCCGGTGCCGGTAGTAATTCCTTTGCTTACCGCCCAAAGAACGGCATCGTAATAATAGGCCCCAGCCTTTACATCAGTAAAGGGATTGGCGGAAGCCACCTTTGGTTTCCCTTGAGAACGCCACAGGAAGGTAACGATCTGTTCCCGGGTACATTTATCGTTGGGGCTGAAGGTGGTGGCAGAAGTGCCGGTGGTGATGCCCTTTTCCACCGCCCAAAGAACAGCCTTATAATAATATTGGTTGCTCTTGACATCCTTAAAGGGATTGGTGGTTTTAGTGGGTTCGGGGCTACCGCAGGCACGCCACAGGAAGGTAACGATCTGACCACGGGTACAGGCGGCATTGGGTTCAAAGGTGGTGGCAGAGGTGCCGGTGGTGATATTTTTCTGCACCGCCCAAAGAACCGCATTATAATAGAACTGATTGCTCTTGACATCCTTGAAGGGATTAGAGGGCTTCAGTTGGGTACCGGGAGCGGTTACTGTTTCGGGATGGCCGCAGACGGTACATTTGCGGGTGCGGGTTCCATCCTTTTCCATGGTGGCGTCGTTATTATAAACGTATTCGCCAAAAGAATGAGTAATGCTACGAGGCGCACCGCAAACGTTACAACCGGTATCGCAGGCGTTGGTGAAGGCGTGTGCTGTCACCTCTTTTTTATCTTGACAAACAGAGCACTCTTGCCAATGATTGGTCTCGTCGTATTTTTGTGAATACTTGTGGCTTTCTACCGTCACGTTGAAGGTTGTTTCGATATTATTAACGGTTACCGTTAACGTACGAACACCGGCAACGGTATTATCAAAGCCGGTGACCATATTTGCCTCCAGATCAATCTCATTTTTCGTATTGTTATTATAAGAGAGTGTGATCTTTCCGCCGGTGACATCCAACACATCCTTATGCTGATGATAAGTGAGTTTTTCCGGCAACTTCAACAGGGTGACAGAAACAAGTTCCTTGGCAGCCACGGTTACCGAAAACGTATCGACCATACCGCCAAAAGATATTTCGATCGTTTTTTCACCGGGAGTGGATGAATAACCACCGATCAAATAGTCGTCGATCTCTGCAAAGGTATCGTTATCATAGTATGCAGTAACGATCATGCCGGTTTTGTCAAAGGAATCCCCTTCCAGATAGGAAAGTTTGACCGGCTTTGTTGTAACAGCGATAGAAACCAACGTTTTATCGATGATTGTCACTTCAAAATAAGCCGTCTTCCCTGCATAGGTTACCTTCAAATTCTTTTTGCCCAAAGTAGAATTGAAAAAGCCGGAAATCATTTGGGCTGTCAGATCAATAACCTCTTTTGTGTCGTTGTTATAAAACAGGGTGACTTTCCCGCCGGTCGGATCAACGTTACCTTTTTCAATTACGTACTGGGTTTTGTTCGGCAAAGTTGTGACAGCGATAGAGGTTAATTCCTTTGCGACGATTGTTACGTCGTAGGTATCCCGGAATCCGCCGTAGGTAACGGTCAGGGTTTGATCACCAACCTTTGTGTTATCAAAGCCGGTAACCATCTGTCGCGTGATAGAAATTTTTTTGTTTGTCCCGTTGTTATAATAAAGGGTCAAAACACCGTTTGTGACTTCGAGCTCATCCTTGGCTTCAAGGTACGAAAGTTTTAACGGTTTTGTTGAAATCTCAATCGACGTTAAGGTTTTTGCTTGAACCACAACAGAAAACCGATCTTGATAACCACCATAAGAAACAGTGATCGTTTTGGTTCCCGGTGTGGAGGAATAGCCGCTAACTGAATAATTGGAAATAATAGCGTTTGTATCGTTATTATAATATGCAGTTACAACCATACCGGTTTTATCAAACAAATCATCTTCTAAATAGGTGAGTTTGTTCGGCTTCGTTGTGACAGCAATTCCCGTCATTTTTTTTGCAACAACTTTCACCTTGAACGTGCATTGCAATCCACGATAAGTTACATCCAGATTCTGATCCCCCACTTGGGTGTTGTCAAAGCCGGTGACCATGGAGGGCAGCAGGTCGATCTCTTCGGAGGTGTCGTTATTGTAATACAAAGTAACCTTACCACCGATGACGTCGAGAGTATCTTTTGCTTCCAGGTAGGTCAACTTGGTGGGCTTTGTGGTTACAGCAATAGAGGTCATGGTTTTAGCAATAACTTCTACCTCGAAGGTATCAGTGAAGCCATTGTAGGTAACGGTCAACTCTTGCTTGCCGGTTTTGGTGTTATCAAAGCCGGTGACCATAGAAGTCAATAGGTCGATTTCTTCGGAGGTGTCGTTGTTGTAATACAAGGTAACTTTACCGCCGGTGGTGTCCAAAACGTCCTTTACTTCCAGGTAGGTCAGCTTGGTGGGTGCCGTGACGGCGATGGAGGTCATAGTTTTAGCAATGACCTCTACCTCGAAGGTATCGGCGAAGCCGTTGTAGGTAACGGTCAACTCTTGCTTGCCGATTTTGGTGTTATCAAAACCGGTAATCATGGAGGGCAGCAGGTCGATCTCTTCGGAGGTGTCGTTGTTGTAATACAAGGTGACTTTACCGCCGGTGGTGTCCAAGCCGTCTTTTACTTCCAGGTAGGTCAGTTTAGTAGGAGCAGTAACAGAAATGGAAGTCATTGTTTTAGCAATAACTTCTACCTCAAAGGTATCGGTGAAACCGTTGTAGGTAACGGTCAACTCTTGCTTGCCAACCTTGGTGTTGTCAAAGTCGGTGACCATGGAGGGCAACAGGTCGATTTCTTCGGAGGTGTCGTTGTTGTAATACAAGGTGACTTTACCGCCGGTGGTGTCCAAGCCGTCTTTTACTTCCAGGTAGGTCAGCTTGGTGGGTGCCG
>JAZOXD010000054.1:0-6128 GCA_045659565.1 Eubacteriales bacterium
CTCCGCTCACATCCGTGTTCTTGGCATATCCATCAAGACTCTGATGCTTCGTAAGATACCCCGCATCGTTAGTAAAGGTGGAAACCTTTGACGGTTTATTGGCAAGGTCATTGTAACTGCCGGAAAAATCGCTCTTTCCGCTCCATGTATTCTTTTCTGCATCGCTAACGGTTCTGTGGCCGGAATCGTCATTGAGTTCCGACAATTTTGTGGGGATCTCTTGCGCCAGTTTTACGGCGAATTCTTCCTCCGTCCCGGTGTAGCCGCCTTCTTTGGCATATTCATAGGCCGATTTACCACTACCACCCTTTTGGGTAGCCTCATAGCACTCCTTGACATCTATCTTTTTTGGGGGAAAAATGATAGATACATCAAATTCATCTTCATAAGCACTTTCAATAAAATTTACGTTTACTCTTGTGCCTTCAGTCCAATAATCACTAAAAATCCCATTACTTAAGGGGGTATCTGAATCCAAAGCCGTGAATTTGAACGGCGTCCTATGCTCAATTTCATGATTTTCCCCAAATTCAAGGAAGGCTTCATACGGATAGTCCCCAAAGGTGATTGCATAGAACGAAGGATTTATCGTACCATTGGGGTTATTGTTTACAATGGTGAAATATCCAGCCTCAATAATCTCTTTCGTTAATAGAAAAGTGCAATGCCAAACAACATTGAAGCCGAAAAAGCGCTTTTCCTCTACGTGATAATAAAAGTTTGCCTTATCGGATAACTGTTTTCCGGCAGCTTCAGCCTTGCCGACAGCCCCAAGTGCCAGCAGATATACGTCTGCTACATCGAAAGAAACAGCCGCGCCGCCCGGCTTGGAGATAGTTGCCTTGGATTTCAGTGCGTCTGTCATTTCTGCCAGCATCTCTTTTTTTATCGTATCGGTATATTCGCTCTGCGAGCATTTCATCTCAATAGTTGCATCGAATCCGTATCCGTCGCCCCCGGCGTAGGCCAGGGTGAAAAAGATCAGCTCTCCAACCATAATCTCCAGATCGAATTCCAATGTGGCGCCGGGGTTTAATTCGAAGCCGCGGTATTTCTCCACGACCGCCCCGTTTTTCTTCAATGTTCCGGCGTAGGTTTTCGCCGTGTTATTGGTCATCTTAAAGCCGGCCGCATCAAATGGGAAGACGAACTCATAATCCATCGGCTCCCCATAGTTGTTTTTGATCAGATCGCTTTCCCGAACCCGGAAGGAGTATTGAACGGTATTGAGCGAATCAGCGTGTTCAATCGCCTCCTGCTTCGCCGTTGCAACGTCCTCCTTCCAGATCTTCTCCTTAATATTTTCCAAAAGGGCGTTCACCTTCCTGGTGAGCGCCTGCAACCAGGGCAAAGCTACCCTGATATTAAAAAAGTCAAAAAACTTTTTTACACCTTCTGAATTTTCACCAGCCGCCAAATCATCGTCCTGGTTTTGGTGCAAATGTGTGCCGTTCAGTTCTTCCAATGTTACCTCATCCAAGGATCCGTCATTTTTTTCGAAAGATTTAAAATCCTTGTCCAGGTCTTGAAGCTTAATTGCCACCGTTCACACCTCCTAACTGTGCATAGATTCCGGCCGCCTCTCCGGCGCCGGTCATTTCGCCCGATAATTCCTCCCGCTCACGGTTCTCCCGGATCGCCTCAAGCTCTGCATCCGCAGCGGCGTTATCCGCTTCCATCGCTTCCTGATTGGCCTGCTCCCGCATAGCCCGCAATTTTTCAATGGGAATATTGCTGTCACTCCCGCTCAGATCCAGGAACTCGTCAAAGGAAATATGTCCGTCCCCTAAAAGACTGTAGAGCGTATTGATCCGTGCCTGCTGGGTCTGTGGAACGGTGGAGGAAACGTCCGCCTTGATTTCCGGACAAAGCGCCTCCAACGCCTCCGGGGCGATTCTCTTTCCTTCGCCGTATTTGAAGCCCGTGGGGTTATAGGCCAGGATCATATGGAACCAGACCGTTGCAATGTTCTCGATCATCTGGGCATAATCGGAAATTTCCCGATTCATCGGGATGTCCGATTGATCGATGGCCGCCGTAATGGCAGCGCCGGAGGCTTGCTCCGGGTTCACGTTACCCAAGGCCGCATCGCCGGCACCGGCCAGCTCCTTGGTATCGTTGATCAGCTCCTTCTGATAGTTCCGGGCATCCCCGCTCCTATTGGCGGGCTGGATATACCCGCTGGCGTTTTCAATGCTTCCCAGGGTCTGATCCGCATCCAGCGCACCGGAGGCGCCTACCTCCTCGATGGCCGCCGCATCCTGAACGTAAGCGTTGTTATATACCAACTTCGGGAAAGATGCCTGCTTGATGGCCACCGATCGGCGATAAAGGGTCTTGTTGATCTCGATCTGGTTGGGAATCATCCCGTAAACCTCACCCTTACCCCGGGCCTTGCCCTTCTGCCGGCCTACCACGTAGCCTTCCAGGGGGTAATAATGGAGTCCCGGTATCAGCCGCATGGTCTGATAGATTACCCGCTTGGTGCTTCTGCCGATCATCAACCCACCCTCGGTCAGGGTCATATAGAGCAGGGTGGTAACCTTCCCGTCCTCCGTTTCCTTCTGGCCGGTGGTGATCTCCGCCTCGCTCCGGCCGTCTGCCCGGATATCGTCGATCTCCTCCTTGGAAAGGCCGTTTTTCTCCGCCTCCCGTTGCACCCGTCGCACCTGCTCCCGAGCCTCAACGATGATATAAGGCTGACGCTGGATCTCCGGTTCTTCCTCGTCTCCTAAAAAGATTTGGGTATTTTCGATGATCTGGCAGAACCGGCGCCGATCTCTGCAACTTCGCTTCTCCTGCTGGCTGAAATAGGTGCCGTGAGGAAAAAATACATAGGAATCCCCGCCCACAAAGGCCCGCTCCGTCAGTTCCCAGCAAACGGAATCCATCTTTCCGTATTCCCAGGCCTGCTTGAGGGTCTCGTTGATGGCATCCATCAGATCGCTGTAGCCCTCTTCGGTAATGGAGAGGGTAATGGTCTTGTTATTCATGGCCACCTTGGCCTTTTTGTAATTTATTACCGGGCGTATAATATTCATGAACGGCAACTGCTTGCCGCCGGTATCCAGCCCGAACCATTGGTCGCCCTCAAAAAAGCGCCAGCATTCCTCCGTTCGGTTGAATCGGTTCTCCCGATTGCCGATCTGCAGTCCCTTTTCATATTTCCGCCAGATCTCCTCTGCGGTGATATTAGCGCAGCTTTCCGTCATAGGTATCCACTCCCTTCATCAAAGTTCGCAACCGTTCCTGCTCCTTCTGTTGGTCCAGGTCATTTTTAAGCCTTTCAGCCTTCACTTCCCTCTGCTCCTTCCGAAGCTCCCGGGGCGGCAGCTCCCGCCATTGGGGCACCAGCTCCGCCACCTTCAGCAAAACCAGGACGGTCAGCATAATAAAAATCGCTATCAGCATTCCTTCTTCTCCTAAATCGGCTTTATTTTCCCGCCCCGGCCAGGCTTTGGCTTGGGCTTGAGGGCGTTGAAATCGTAATGGGGCTCCTTGGGCTTTTCCATCTTGGCGGCAGGCCGCCCGGAGATCATATACCGCAGAGCATCGGGAGCGTGGGTCAGCTCGTGGGGCTCCCTGGCTACGTCGTTGGAATTGTGTGGATCCGTCTGCAGTGCAGGCAGGGTTCGGATCAGATTTCGGCAGTTGTTAAAAATCTTCAATCTGGCCGTTAAAACGCCGTCAGGCCCATTGTAGGGTTTCAGCATTTCCTTCAGTTCCATCCACCCGGCCTCTCGGGCGGGGTTCACTCGCCAAAGTTTCACCCCGCTCATTCCGTATAGTTCCGCAATGGACCGCCCGGTTTCACTATTCCGAGCCCATAGATCCGGGGGAGCAAAGATCCGCCGCACCGGGTATTTGCCCCGGAGTTTTTTAACCGCCTCTGCCGCCTCCGATACCAAAAGTCCTTTATGACCGCCCGCCGGATGCTGGGCGCCGTCGTAAAACTCATTGATTATATAAAAATCATTCCCCGGCGTAACCCCCACCAAAAGGGCCGCCAGCATATCCAGACCGTAGTCGATGGCGATATAATATTCCCACCCCGCCGGAAATTCCTCTGGCCCAAACATCGGCTCCACCACGTGGATGGTCTGCTTGAAATTATCAAAATATTGCCCGTCGAAGATATCCCAATCCCCATCAAGCAATGCTTTCCGCTCCCGTTCCGGCAGATTTTTAAGGCGTTCCATATATCGGGAATCGTTCTCCATCAAAAATTGATTATCCTGCACCTTCGATGGTAGGAATAACCTGGTTCCGGTATCCGTCTTTAAAACCGTATTGGGTGGCATCGGGTTGATAAACCGTTTTTTCACCCAATCGTGGCCGATCCCGCCGGGGTTGGTGGTGCTTTTCATAAACTTCGGAAACGGATTGGCCCCCCGAAGCCGGGACATCAGATAGAGATACATTTCTTCCGTAAAATGGGTCAGTTCGTCGAAACGGATCACGTCATATTCCGCCGATTGATAGTGGTAAACGTCCCGCTCATGGTCCAGGTACCCAAAATCCACGATGGATCCGTTATCAAATACCCCCAAATGCTTGGTGGCATTGTATTTCATCAACGCCTTTGGAAGGTTTCCTTCGAAGGTACGGATGATGGATCGTTCCAGATCCGGGAACGTGCGCCGGAAAATAATCTGCTTGCTTCCGGGATATTTCCCTGCATAGATCACCGCATCCAGGAACTGTCCAAAGGATTTTCCGCCTCCGGCCGCCCCGCCAAAAAGAACCTCATCCGCTTCCGCATTGATAAAGGCCTCCTGGCGCTCGGTCATTTCAAATTCAAGCCTTTTCACGTGGTTTCACCACCACTTCAAAGCCGCCGCCCTCGATCTCAGTCCTCTGCTTCCGCAGCCCTTCCAGATCTGCCAGGATCTCCAGTATCTTTCCGGCGCCTTTGGCATCCAGCTTTTCTTCCATACATCGTTGCAGGATCCGGTCGGCTTTTACGATCAAACTGTTCTTGCTTACTCCGATCGCCTGGGCCTCCATCTCAATTAGTGCATCCCGATAGGCCAGCACCTCCGGTTCCCGTAAAAAGCGGCTGGCCTGTGCGGCCGCTCCCTTCTCCGGGATCCCTGCCCGGATCGCCGCCTTTTCTTTCTGAAAATCGATCACAAGTTCTTCCACAAACTTGGCTCTCTTGCCTTTGCAGGCTTTTTTTAATTCTGCCAGGGTTTTCATATCCATCCGAGCATCCTCCTTTCAACTCTCTTTAATCCAAAATACCACAAAAAAATGATTTCTACCCATCAACTTTTCAAAAGGAGCTTGACAGCCGCAATCCCGCATGACAACAATAAAAACGCCGCCCCGGAAGGCCCGGAACGGCATCGAATTTTTTATGTTTTTTCAAATATCTTTGGGGAACTCCTGATAATACCGTTTCACCAATCTTTCCAAGGTTGAGGTTGAAAGGTAATGGCGCATACAAACCGCCACCTGCCCGGCATCCGTGGTCACGAATTCAAAGAGCGCCCGCCAATAGGGGCCGCCCACCGCCCGGCAATGAGCCTCTATCTTCTCTCGCTTGATCTTGGGCAGTTTTTTGTATTTACGGCTGATAAAATAGATATATCCCTGCTGTTCATAGGGGATCCCGATTCCTTTCTTGAACCGAAACACTGTTAACTGCCTCCTTTCCGTGATCCTCGCCCTTGATAAAGGTTCCCGCCTGCGCATAAAGACCCCGGGCGCATCGCCCGCCCGAAGAAAACTTAACAAAACTTAACTTTTTCACCACGCACGAAAAGCCCCACACCTGTGGAGCCCTTATTCAGTTTCTTAATAGCTTAATTTTGCACCCCTTCGGTATAGCCGTATGTAAAGATAGGGGAGGCCGTTCACCTCGTTATATCGCACCTCAGAGCCGGAAACCGCCCAATCAAGATCGATCTGCAGGCTCGGCTCATCAATTTGATATTCCGTCACCTCCCATTCTTTGGTGACACTCCAGGATCTCAACTGTTGTTCCAATGCACTAAAATCTCCAAGCTGTGCCAGCAGAACGTCTTTCCGTCGTAGGATATAGTCCGAGCATCGATTCTGAGGTTGCCGCAAATTTAGGCTCCCACACCAGCTTTTTGCCAAAATAGGGCTCTAAACCACGTAAT
>JAZOXD010000055.1:0-1217 GCA_045659565.1 Eubacteriales bacterium
CCCCCGCCCGCTTCCCCCTAAACTGAAAAACCCCGTCTGCCGAAGGACAACTAGGATTTTTTTATTTCCATTGAAAGCCGGAGGATAGCAGTGTCACATTGGTTTCGGAAACCGTGAGCAGGCCTCCCTCGATATAGGCCAATTTTTCGGTATCATCCGGCAGTATGATTTTGCATTCTCCGGGCTGAACCGCGGTCATAAAGGGGGTATGCCCGGCCATAATAGCCAGATCCCCTTGGGTACCGCGCAGGGCCAAAAAGATGGCCTCGCCCTCAAAAAGGTTGCCATCCGGGGAAGAAACCGTTAAAGGATAACTTTTCATCATTTTGCTCCCTTGGCTTTTTCAACCGCTTCATCGATGGTGCCTACGAAGAGGAAGGCGGATTCCGGCAGATCATCGTGCTTGCCTTCGATAATTTCGCGGAAGCCGCGGATGGTTTCGGAAAGGGGCACATAGGTTCCTTCGATGCCGGTGAATTTTTCAGAAACAAAGAAGGGCTGGGAAAGGAAGCGCTGGATCTTTCGGGCCCGCTGAACCAGCAGCTTATCGTCATCAGAAAGTTCATCCATACCCATAATGGCGATGATATCCATCAGTTCCTGGTACCGCTGCAGAATTCTCTGCACCTCCCGGGCCACCCGGTAATGCTCTTCTCCCAGAATATCGGGGGAAAGGATCCGGCTGGTGGATTCTAGAGGATCCACAGCAGGATAGATGCCTTGGGAAGCGATGTTTCTGGATAAAACGGTGGTGGCATCCAAATGGGCAAAGGTGGTGGCGGGGGCAGGGTCGGTCAGGTCATCAGCCGGTACATAAACCGCCTGAATGGAGGTGATGGAGCCCTTTTTGGTGGAGGTGATCCGCTCTTGCAGGGCGCCCATTTCCGTGGCCAGAGTGGGCTGATAACCAACGGCAGAGGCCACCCGCCCCAAAAGGGCGGAAACTTCGCTGCCTGCTTGGGTAAAACGGAAGATGTTATCAATAAAGAGCAACACATCCTGGCCTTCGGTATCCCGGAAATATTCCGCCATGGTCAGGCCGGAAAGCCCCCCGCGCATACGGGCTCCGGGGGGCTCATTCATCTGGTCGTATACCAGAGCGGTATTGGCCAAAACGCCGGATTGCTTCATTTCGTTATAAAGATCGTTGCCTTCCCGGGTGCGCTCACCCACGCCGGTGAACACCGAAAGGCCGCCGTGCTGCTTGGCGATATTAT
>JAZOXD010000056.1:0-11213 GCA_045659565.1 Eubacteriales bacterium
TTGGGGTTATACCAAAAGCCCGTGGGCTCCAGCCCCTCCTCCCGCAGCTGCTTCACGCAAGCCACCGCACAAGGAGCGCAGCAGATGTGTAATAATAACTTTTCCATAACTGAACCTCTCTTTTTATGTATTTTATCATAAAATATTGTTTCTTTCAACTCCCATTCCCTTGAAATGGCGGGAAATCTGTGGTATGATACGTTCCATAAGAAAAGAGGCGAATTTTCCATGAATTTATATCTGAAAGGCGTGAAAAATGGCCTGCCCATCGGGTTGGGCTATCTTTCCGTTTCCTTTGCCTTCGGGGTGGCGGCGGTGCATGCGGGCCTGCCCCTTTGGGCGGCGGTGGCCATCTCTATGACGAACCTCACCTCCGCAGGCCAGTTGGCGGGGCTGGGGGTTATTACAGCCGCCGGCGGAATGCTCGAAATGGCGCTCACCCAATTGATCATCAACCTGCGATATGCCCTGATGTCTGTTTCCCTTTCCCAAAAACTGGATGACAGCGTCAAAACGCCCCAGCGGCTGGCCATTGCCTTCGGCAATACCGACGAGATCTTTGCCATGGCCATCGATTATCCCGAAAAAGTCAAAGCCCCCTATTTTTACGGGCTGATGACCCTGCCCTATATCGGTTGGGCAGGGGGCACCCTGTTGGGTGCCGTGGCCGATCAGATCCTGCCCGCCTCGGTGCTTTCTGCCCTGGGTGTGGCTATTTACGGAATGTTGGTGGCCATTGTGGTGCCCGCATCCAAAAAGAGTAAAACCGTTGCTCTGGTGGCAATCATTTCCGTGGCCTTGAGCAGCGGCTTTAAGTGGATTCCGGTGTTGAACCGGGTGTCCGGCGGCTTTGCGGTGATCCTCTGTGGAATCATTGCCGCAACGGTAGGCGCATTGGTGCGCCCGGTGGAGGAGGAAGTATGAACGCAACAAAACTGATCCTCTATATTATTGTAATGGCCGGTGTTACCTATCTGGTGCGGATGTTGCCTCTGGCCATCTTCCGCCAAAAGATTACCAACCGATTTGTCCGTTCCTTTTTATATTATATTCCCTATGCAGTGCTGGCGGCTATGGTCTTTCCCGCTATTTTGGAATCCACTTCCTCCATGCTCTCCGGAGCCGTGGGGCTGGGGGTGGCTTTGCTTTGCTCCTTTTTGGGGCTGGAACTTCTGCCGGTGGCCCTGCTTTCCTGTGGGGGAGTGTTCCTTTGCGAACTTTTAATGAAACTCCTTTGAGATATCAAAGGAGTTTTTAATATCAAAAAAATCAAGATTATGGTTACAAAAGTCATATTATTTAAGGAAAATAAGAGTTTTTTTCCTTATAATAAGATTAAAAGGGGTGTGTAAACGGCTTCTTTCCAATGAACGAAACACCCGTATTGTATTGCTCCATAGGAGCCGAACCGTAGGTATGAATTTTGAAGGAGAAAAAAGATGAATATTGTCGTATCCAAAACCCCCTTGGAATTAGGGGCGAAAGCTGCTGAACTTACCGCCGAAAAATTAAATCAGGCCTTGGCCCAACAAGGCTATGCCCGCCTGGTGCTCTCCACCGGCGCTTCCCAGTTCGAAACCCTGGCGGAACTGGTTAAACTCCCCGTGGATTGGTCTAAAATCGAAGTTTTCCACCTGGATGAATACGTGGATCTGCCCATCACCCATCCCGCCAGCTTCCGTAAATATATTAAGGAACGCTTTGAAGATCTTACCCACCCCAAAAAGGTCCACTACGTGGAAACGGAAGGGGACGTACAAGCCAATATCCAAAAGGTAACGGAAGAGATCCGCAAGGCCCCCGTGGACGTGGCCCTGATCGGCATCGGTGAAAACGCCCATATCGCCTTCAACGATCCCCCGGCGGATTTCAATAACGAAAATGCCTATATCGTGGTGAACCTGGACGAAAAATGCCGCAATCAGCAATTGGGCGAAGGCTGGTTCCCGGATCTGGATTCCGTGCCCAAGCAGGCCGTTTCCATGACAGTGAAGCAGATTATGTCTGCCAAAACCATTATCTCCGCCGTACCCCATAAGGTGAAATCCTGGGCCATCAAGGCTACCCTGGAAAATGAACTTACGCCGATGGTTCCCGCAACTATGCTGAAAAACCACCCCGATTGGCATCTCTTTATCGATCGGAATTCTGCTTCAGAGGTGTCTGTGAATGAATGAAAATTTCGAACTGAAAATCCGCGAAATTTCCCCGGAGGATGGCCATTATTTCTTTGGCTATTATGATCTCCAGCCCTATCATCCCAACGGTAAATTCCACCTGGCCCATAAGGTGCAGTTTGTGGATCGCCTGCCCGAGGCCGACGACGTGGCCGAACTGGGCTATATCGATCTGGAAACCCGCACATTCCATAAAATCGCCGAAACCACCGCTTGGAACTTCCAGCAGGGGGCCATGCTCCAATGGTACGGCGAGGATCATATCTTATATAACGTCCGAAAAGGCGATCATTTCGAGACCGCCATCACCAATTGGAAGACTGGCGAGACCCGCCATTGCCCCTTGCCCTCCGCCCACGTCTCTGCCGACGGAAAATATTCCCTTTCCATTAACTTCAGCCGCATCTTCGATTTCCGCCCGGGCTACGGCTATGCGGGCAAGCCCGATCCCTTCGCCGAGGTCAAGCACCCCGCCGAAGACGGCATTTTTCTGCAAAATCTGCAAACAGGGGAATATAAGCTGATCGTCAGCTACGAGCGAATGGCAAAGGAATTCCCCCAAGCGCCCTATACCGATGAAAAGATCGTGGTAAACCATATTACCTTTAATCCCTCTGCCAACCGCTTCCTGTTCCTGCTGCGGAACTTCCCCGGGGCGGTGGGCCGCCATCGCACCATGCTCCTGACCTCCGATCTGGAGGGCAACCTCTATAAGCTCACCGACTACGAGGTCAATTCCCACTATCATTGGAAGGACGACCGGGAGATCCTGATGATCTATGGCACCGGTTCCGTTGGGTTCTATCCCTTTAAGCACGCCCTCTTTCGGATGGAGGATCAAACGCCCCATAAAATGTGGATCCCCGAAAAGCAGCTGATCGGCGACGTTCATTGCCTTTATTCCCCCGACCGCCGCTATATCAGCGGCGATGGCTACCCCGGTCGGGTGGATCGCAAGCGTAAGCTGTATCTCTATGATACCCAAGCCGAGCAATGCATTGTCCTGGCCGAGATCCCCGTTACCGATCCGCCCTTAACCGACCTGCGTTGCGATCTTCACGCCCGTTGGAACCCCCAAGGGGATAAACTCTCTCTGGACAGCAACGCCATCGGCCGCCGCACCATTATGGAGATCGACCTGACCAACGTGATCACCGCAAATTAAAAAAAGCCGCAGGTTTTACCTGCGGCTCTACTTATTATTATAGTTTATAAAGTGGTTGAATACAATAATTTTCTTTGCAAATTTTAAAAATTGTATCATTGTACAAAAATGCGTTTTTAAATTTAGTGATTTTATGAATTGAAAGGAATGGGTCTTTTTCCTAAAATATAATTGACTAAGAGTTTTAATCTGGTCAATCAAAAAAGGAGGTACGGTCCAATGGTTTATTCATATTGCCAAAAAGGTAGCACTGATACGCTTATAGAACCCTTCCACCTTCGCAGAAGGGAATTGATCCCATTTAAATAAGCGCAGAGTGTTGCCATCTATGTGCCCTCTGCGCATTTATTTTATAGATAGGAAAGAGAGGATTAAAATGAAAAAATTATCATTAATAAGATTTCGATCATTCTGTGCTTTGTTATGATTGCACAGTTTATGGTGCCGAAAATACCCGCCGAAGCCGCTTCAAATCCTGTGATAGTTTCTCCGGCGGAAAGAAGTTTGATCAATTTGAATTCTAGCTACATTACCATTGATTGGGATGCTCCGTCCGGAGATGTTAATCACTATATTGTCAATGTTAGAGAACTCTCTTCGTCTGATATTGAGGAAACGGAGTTAGTATATACAAATAGAACTGTTCCACCCTCAAGAACATATTTTAACGGAAGTCCAAGCGATTTTAACGGATATTTATACCGTGCCTCTGTTTGCGCAGTCATGACTAATGGGAGCAAAAAATGGTCCAACGAAAGATGTTTCTTTGTTTCTTGCCATAATACACGATTATATGATGCGCCGTTTTCTTTTTATATATCGAATACGTTTGATTTGGCCAGTAAAAATGCTATGTACTATGCTGCGCAAACCTGGAACAACGCTAGTGGTTTAAGTTACGAATTAGTAAATACGTATCCGTTTAATCAGTGGAATCATCAAAATATAGTAAACTTAGATGATAACTATAGCTGTATTGTTGAAAATGGAGATCCCGATGAAATGGATTATGCAATGTGCACGTTTTATCGGTATGATCATACTACATTTGAATTAGAAAAGGTGGATATATGTGTCAATAGTCTGGATATTGATTGGGGAAATGGACTGGGTAATTTTCGTGATATTCAATCTTCAATGACTCATGAATTTGGTCATGTACTGGGCTTACCTGATGCATATGAATCTTTTTCCGAAACATGGACTATGCATGGTTATGGAACAAACAATGATATATCAAGAAGAAGCCTCGAAACTGCAGATATTAACTTTCTGACCCAATTATATTGATCACCGCTCTCAGGAATATCAGAAAAGGAGAATTACTATGAATTTTAAAAAAAGTATTATCTTACTGATGTTGTTTTCCATCATTATTTCATTGTCCGCCTGTAATAAAAGCAAGAAAGAATCCGAGATGGATGATATCATTATTGTCCATACAGAGCAAAGTAAACTGACACTTTCCGACGTAACGAGATCTGCAGAATTAATCCTTCGTGGTACGGTAACGGGAATACAAAAGGATTATCAAACCAACCCCGACGGCAACAAAGCGGATAAAGGAATTCCATTACCCAATTATCCTGTTCGTCTTTACACTATTCAAATTGAAGAACTTTATCACGGGGAGGTTGAAGGGGAGACGTTAACTTTGAAAATAACGGGATCATCAGATCAATTGACCAATGCCGTTTACACAGATAAAAATGTAGAAGAGGAACGGAAGACACCGTTTTTCATCAACCCCGGGAAGGAATATGTCTTCTATTTACGGTATCAGACTCAAGAGGATGCCGCACGGTTCGGCGACGATGCGGGCTGGCGCCTGGTCTTGGGGCGGGTAGGTGCTTTTGAAAAACAAGAGGACGGCACCTTTGCCAATATGAAAAAGGGTACAAATCATCTGACCTTGACCACGGAACAAGTGCAAAAAGAAATAGCCGCTTTGAAAGAAAAAAAGACAGAATAAACCAAAATAGGGTCAGCGGACCCACCTTAAGATAATTGCAATTCAAAACAACAGCCCTGCGGGAATAAAGAATTTCCCGCAGGGCTGATCTATTTGATGAAAATTAAAATACTTTGTAGGGGGGGATTCCATATCCGCCCGCCAAAACTCAAAATATAAAGCCATCCCCAATCGGGGATGGCTTTACGAAAGAAGGCCAAAAATGAAAGAAAAATTTTTTATAAGTTCTATGCCACCAAACCCTCCAGCAAAGCATAGTGGAACTGATCATATTTGGTTGCGGTTCCGTCCTTTACCCGCTGAGCAATGGCCTCCTGCTCGCTGATGGGAATATAGGTGTAATAAGCAGAATCTCCGGTCAATGCTTGATAAAAAATCTTTTTAAATGCATTATATCCGGCCGAGGTTAATTCTATAACCATGAGATATTCCGTGTCGTCTTCGATTGGTTTCAATCCTTGAGAAGAAAGATATGTTGCGATTTCATCATCACTAAGGGCATATTCACCGAGTAATTCCCAATAATCAATAATATCCCCGGTTTTTACTGCTCCTTGGTAAACTTTTGTGATCTCTAATTTCATTCGAGTTGAAACATAATGATATGGGCGGTACTTTGAATCGATTACCACATTATTTTTACCATTCTTTTTTGCTTGAACGATAATATATTCCTTATCTTTTAAATATTCACCCAATTCCGGATGATCTTCGGCAATCATTTGTTCAACGGTTCTCTTTTTTTGTTGGCTTTCCGGCTCCGGTGTGGCGGGTTCTTTATTGTCGGTTTCTGTTTCGCCTTTTTCTGCTTCAGACTTATTTTCTTCCCCTTTAACTTCCGGAGTATCTAATTCCTCCGATTCATCGGAATTCGAAGAATCAATCGGATTTTCAACAATGTCGATCACTTCTTGCTCATCGGCTATAGGAGCATCAACCGGGTTTTCAACAACGCCCTCGCTTCCGGTTAAAATATCGTCTTTCTTCGCACACCCTGCACTTAAGAGTAAAACCAATACCATCAGTAAACAAAATAACTTTTTCATATGTTCTTCGCTCCTTTCCGCCCAAGGCCCCTCCCGGAGGGGGCTGCCGCCTTTGGCGGCTGGGGTGTTTATTCCACTAAGCCTTCCAGTAAAGCGTGATGGAATTCATCATACTTTGTGGCGGTACCTTTTTTCACTTTTTCTGCAATTTTCTCTCTTTCGGCAATTGAAATAAAGGTGTATTTTGCATGAATTTTTAAATGATTGGACGGCCAGGGCCCGGAAAGTGAGCGATAAAATGAGCCTGCGCTGCATTGATCTTTACGTAAAAGCATCAAATACTCTATACCGTCCTCAATAGGAGGAAGATCATCCATATTGTAGGTAACGCATAAATCACCCCCAAATAAAAAGGTTCCATTGAAATCCCAGTAGCTGATACGATCCCCTTCTTTGTATGGGCCGCGATAAACTTTGGTAACTTCCAACGGCGTTCTGATTGAGCCGGCATATTCTATTTTTAACCTATTCTCATCCTCCACCTTTACGCTTTCTCCCGCTTTTTTTGCTTGAATAATAATATATTCTTTATCCTTCAAATACTCGTTTAATTCGGGGTGAACCGTAGCAAGGTATTCTTCGATCGTAACAATTTTGGTCGATTCATTATCAACAGACGGTTTCTCGGATTTGTTGGTTTCATTATCAGCAGACTGCTTCTCGAGTTCATTGGATTCTTCAACAGCAGGCTGTTCCTCGGCGCTTTCTGTTTTGGGATCTTCTGTTGCATCTTCTGTTGCATCTTCTCCTGCAGTTGCTTCCTTGTTAGTTTCTTCTGCATCGGGAATTTCTACGGTTTCTTTTTCATCGGTGACGGCAGAATCAACGGGTTCTTGCAAAATTTCATCGATTTCCGCCAAAGCGCCGTTTTCCTTCGCACACCCTGCACTTAAGAGTAAAACCAATACCGTCAAAAAACAAAATAACTTTTTCATACGTTCTTTGCTCCTTTCCGCCTCCTTGGCTCCCCTTGAAGGGGGGAACCAAGGATAACGTAGATAGAAGTTTTTTATTCCACTAAACCTTCAAAAAAAGCATGGTGGAACTGATCATATTTGGTTGCGGTTCCGTCCTTTACCCGCTGAGCAATGGCCTCCCGCTCGTTGATGGGAAAGTAGGAATAAGAACCGTATTCGGTTTTTAATATGCGGTAAAAAACGTCTGAATAGAGTTGGTCTTTTTCAAGCAACATTAAATATTCGGTTTCATCACGGATCGCTTCTATTCCTTCAAGATGAAAGTCCTGGCGTACGTCGCTACTGATCCAATATTCGCCCAATATTTCCCAATAATTGATTTTATCCCCCGCTTTTAAAGGGCCATGAAAAACGTTGGTGACTTCTAATTGCATTCTGGTTGTTCCTTCATAGGGCGAAGGAATATGCTCATCTGCAACAACCGTACTTTCTCCAAACTTTTTTGCTTGAATAACGATATATTCCCGCTCCTTCAAAAAAACGGCCAATTCAGGGAAGATTTCTCCCAAAATTTGTTCACAAGATTCAGGAGTTTCTGTTTTTTCGCTATTCAACGGTTCATTTTCTTGTGAAGTAGTATGCTGATCATCGTTTTTATTAACCGTTTCTTGGTTTTCGGTTTTTTCTGCGTTCTCATCTTTGGGTTCTTCTGAACCAGGAATGTCTAAAATGCCTGAGTCGTCAGATTCTTCTGCATCGGGAACGTCTAAGTTTTCTTTCTCGTCGGATAAAACCTGTTCAATGGATTCATCTGTGATACTGCCCATTTCCGTTAAAGACCCGTCTTCTTTTGCGCATCCCGCGCTCAAAATTAAAACCAATACCGTCAAAAAACAAAATAACTTTTTCATACGTTTTTCGCTCCTTTCCGCCTCCTTGGCTCCCCTTGAAGGGGGGAACCAAGGATAACGTAGATAGAAGTTTTTTATTCCACTAAACCTTCAAAAAGAGCATGGTGGAACTGATCATATTTGGTTGCGGTTCCGTCCTTTACCCGCTGAGCAATAGCCTCTCGCTCTTCGATGGGAACATAAGAATAATAGCCGCATTCAGTTGGTAGTATACGGTAAAAAATATCTGAATAGAGCTGATCTTTTTCAAGACACATTAAGTATTCTGTGTTTTCCTCTAACGGAAGAATATCAAGGCCCGTTACAGTATATACAAGGTCTCCTGCAACGTGGTATGTTCCGTAAAAATCCCAATAACTGATGACATCCCCAACTTTAACCGACCCATAATAAACTTTGGTGACCTCTAACGGCATTCGAGTAGATCCCATATAGCGAGTTGGCAGCTGATCACTTGCAACAACAACACTTTCGCCGTTTCGTTTGGCTTGAATAATAATGATGTCATCTCTACCTTTTGAAAATTCATCAAAATAGGCTTGTAATTCCGGATGATCTTCGGCAATCATTTGTTCAACGGTTCTCTTTTTTTGTTGGCTTTCCGGCTCCGGTGTGGCGGGTTCTTTATTGTCGGTTTCTGTTTCGCCTTTTTCTGCTTCAGAATTATTTTCTTCCCCTTTAACTTCCGGAGTATCTACTTCCACCGGTTCATCAGAATTCGAAGAATCGTTCGGATTTTCAACAATGTCGATCTCTTCTTGTTCGCCGAATATCGGAGTATCAACCGTATTTTCAATAATTCCGTCACTTCCGGTTAAAATATCGTTTTTCTTCGCGCACCCTGCGCTTAATAGTAAAACCAATATCGTCAAAAAACAAAATAACTTTTTCATACGTTCTTTGCTCCTTTCCATTTGCATTGTAATGTGCGATAATCGTAATTAGTTGGAGTGTTCGCTCTATTTTCAGGGTTAGACACTTCAAAATAATAATTGCCATCGTTCATTACAGAGTAGTAAAGATAATACGGATAACTATTATTATCGTTATGGCAAACATCGGTATGCGTCAAGCCTAGCGCATGGCCCAATTCATGGCATACAACAAATGTTTTATAAGATTCTTCTTCATTTTGTAGGTAGGTTTGACTAAGTTTAACTTCAACTTGAGTAAAAAACGGATTATTAGGATCAGATTGATTATATAAACTATCTGTTCTACCGTGTGCGTTGCCAATGTTGTCAGATGAAGCAATTGTGAAATGAGCTTCGCTCAAGATATTTGTTGGAACCAATTGAACGCCGGTTTGCTCTTTTTTGGCATTCCAATATGATACTGCAGTTGTGATTATTGAAGATGTTATATCGGCGTTAGATATGGCAGTGTTCCCCGTTTTGACAATGTAATATTTTAACTGGGATATGTTATTCACTTTTGGCACGTTTAGGTAATTTATTTTAACGTATGCATCAAACGGCTCAATTACCCACTTCTGATAATCCGAAGAGGATTTTCGTTCTTGATAGACTGCTGTTCCGGCACTATTCGCCTGCAATGCCAGATAACCCCCGCTGCAACGGGTGAGGATTTGGTAAGAACCGTATGAATCTCCTGTGGAGCAGAAATAAAAATCTTGTGCTTTATTTTCTTCCATAGGTGATTGGGCGTTTACCACCAGCTTGGCATCCAAAACGGGGATTTTTCCGTTCACTTCCCAAGCCATATCTCCAACAATGCCGATCAATCGATAAGAATAGTCCGATAAACTGCTATTATATGCCGTTTCGTTTCTTGGCACGTGCCAATGTTGTGCTTTTGCATCACTTAAGGGTACCAAAGAAAGATCATAACCGCTATCCGTATCGGCGCTTCCGTTTAACTGTAAATAGGTCCCTGTTCCCACGTTTTTGATCAAAACGTAATTATTAGCGTCTATATCTGCAGTCGGATAATGGGGGAATGCGGAAATATATCCGAACCACACCCAACCGCGATGAAAGATTGGTTGCTCTGTGGAATTAGGGTTGGTGATCCATTGAACAAAGCAGTATTCGCCACCACTTTTTAATAACGTTAAGGTGTTGGCTCGCATGGGTTCCCCGGCATCGGGCGCTAAGGTTCCCATTTTTCTATAGGTGTTAGAAGGACCCTCATAGATGTTTATTGTCATCGTGGTGGCATTATAGGCCGGTATAAAATAATCATAACTTGCCCAGGAATAGCCGGCATAATCTGCACTGTTAAAATGCGACATTGCGGCGAAACCCCGGCGTAAAACGCCATTCTTGGTATATTCGATATAAAAGAAATTATAATCTCGCCAAAGGATTTTTACCTGTTGGCCGGTCCCGAATTCATCGCAGGGGTCACAGGTCCAGTAGGGCGCAGGCTTCACATAGGTATAGTTGGCGGGATATAATGTGATCGTGGCCGCCTCTGCCGTAGGCAGGGGAGCAGCGGGGAATAAAACAAGAACCATCACGATGGCCGAAAAGGCGGCAATCGTTTTCAAAAATCTTTTCAACGAAATCATCTCCTTTTTATGAATTTCTGAAGAACGATCCGCTGGGGCAAAATGCCCCGGCAGATCGGTGGCATTTTGCCTTAATTTGATTTTTCCGTGCTGTAAACGGTGATAGATTCGCTGGCGGAGCCGCTATAGACCTTGCAAACAGCTTTCACCCGAAAGGTGCCACCGCCAACACTTGCGGTTTTGGATAAATTGGCGGAACTACCGGTTACCGTTGTGGTCCAGGTTTTAGATTCACTCCACCACAAAAGAGTTTTCTTTTGCAGGGTCATAGTGATTTCGATTTTGGTAACAGAGGTTTTGCCTACTACTTTTGCTTCTGCATATGCAGTATCATTTGAAATGGCAAGATTGGAAGTGCATGTACTTGCATAATCATACAGAGGTTGGATGCCGGGTTCTTCAAATTCCGGCTTTTCCAAGGCATAAGCAGAAACGCTCATTCCCAACAACATCACTAAAACCAGCAAAAGAGAAGTGATTCTTTTCTTCATG